>JAFZYX010000246.1 GCA_017616055.1 Ruminococcus sp. | reverse complement strand
GTGTCCATATTGCAATAATGAGATGGAACAGGGAATCATCCAGAGTCCTCATGAGTTGTCCTGGAAAAGAGGAACCAAAAGACCAGTACTTGGGAGGGCGGAATTTCACGAAGGATCGGTTGTCCTTTCCAAACTATCATTTATGAAAGGCTCTGCTGTAGTGGCATACCTATGCCGGAAATGTAAAAAAGTGATTATTGATTATTCCTATGAGAAAGCCGACTTAAATCAACGATAAATTATGATTTCCCGTAGGAACACTTTTTAGAAATAGGGTTTCTCATATAGTTTTTCCTCCGAAACCTGCGGAAATACAGAAGCGGGGACAAAAAAGTGTTCAAGAAAACATTCAGCGTTCAAACGGTTTGTTGAATGAACCGATCTCAATCAGATTTCCCTCAGGATCAGCGATGTAGCAGGTACGCTGTCCTTTCAGAGTTATAAGTTCGTCGAATACAAGCTCTTTCATTAGTTTTCACCACCTAACAATGCTTTATGAGTTCTGTCTATACCGATTGCGCCAAGTGGAGCGGTAATCAGTATCGCAAGTACTGCAACAGACAGCACGATCTTTCCGCAGGACAGACCGAGCGACAGCGGCACCGAGCCGATAGCAGCCTGTACCGTTGCTTTCGGGAGATATGCTATCACGCAGAAAAGCCTTTCTTTAGCTGTAAGCTCTGTACCGAGCATACACAGACATACGCCGACAGCACGAAATGTGAGAGCTATGAATATCATCAGTACAGCCATAACTCCTGCCGTCAGCGTATAGCGTACGTCAACAGCAGCACCTACCAGCACGAACAATAAGACTTCCGCACCGATCCACAGTTTACCGAACTTCTCAGACAACCGAACGGAAACGCTTTTGTCAGCTTTCAGTTTCACTACACAAGCCATAGCGACCACAGCAAGCAGTCCAGATACCGCAACATAGGGCTTAGCAAGAGTTTCAATGCTCATAAGCAAAAATGAAGTGCCGAGCAGAATAATAGCCTTTGTGCTGTTTCTGATTTTATGGCTATGCTGATACGCCTTTTCAAAAAGAAAGAATACCGCAAATCCGACTGCCGCACCGAGCAGAACGCCGAGTACTATCGATATTGGGATATTCAGGAAATCGGTAGCCTTTGCCGAGCCTCCCTGAGCCATCGTTACGAACGTCGAGAACAGTACGATGACAAAAATATCATCACATGACGCTCCTGAAAGTATCATCTGGGGTATACTTTTCTGCGTACCGCATTTTTCTTCAATCAACTTCACCATTCGTGGGACTACCACCGCAGGAGATACCGCACTAAGTACCGCCCCCATAACAGCAGCTTCGATATGGTTCACTCCAAGTAGAAGAGGAGCGAACAGTACATACCCGACGATCTCACAGCAGGCAGGAACAAACGACATCATCACCGCAGGTCTACCAACTTTCTTCAGATCGTACAGATTCAGCGACAGTCCAGCTTTCACAAGTATGATGATGAGCGCGATCTGTCGAAGCTCTGACGATATTCCGAACATGGACGGATCGAGCAGATCAAGCAAATAGGGACTAACTGCGATACCGACGCCAAGCATACCAATGATACGTGGCAGGCCAATCTTCTCAAAGATCGCAGCAGCAGACAGACCGACAAGAAAAATGATTGCAAGTGATAACAACATAAATATGACCTCCGGACAAAATAAAAAAGCTGACGGCATCTGCGTAAATGCAGACGTCATCAGCTTTGTAAGCGGTTTTGGTTTCCCAAGGGAGAACATCATTCCCTTTAAATTCTTATTGCATTATAGCACAATTATTGTTCGATGTCAAGATAAATAGAAGTATTGCTTGCAAAAACATATTGACATTTTTCTATGAGTGTGATATAATATAGAAAATTTTCAATGTG
>JAFZYX010000245.1 GCA_017616055.1 Ruminococcus sp. | reverse complement strand
GTAAATAGAAACATAAAAATCTCTGTGCTTTTTATATGCATGAACCAGAAAAAAACGCAGCCTTAAATCGATTTAGGCTGCGTTATTAATGCAGGGGAAAATGGCGTGTTTTCGTATTATTTGATAACGATGTTTTCATCTAGTTGATATGACGGAGTGAATGAATGTCACAGAAGCGGACATTATTTTTCTCACAGAACTCTGTAAACCAGAAATAAGGAGTATTGTTATGCATCGGTCTGCCGTCCCACTTGACAAACAGACGATCTGTTTCGATCCACTTGTCACCGAGACGTATTCTCTCCTTATCCTGTTCCGCCTTCAGCTCCTTTAGCATGTCCATTACATACTCCGGAAACTTCTGGCTTCGCTGAGACTTCTTTGTTTTTGTGGTATCAGTATAGATTCCTTTATCGGCGGTATAATTGGAAGTTCTTCTCACACTTATTACATTTGAAGTTCTGAAAAAGAGAAAGACCTCCGAACTGTGTCAGCACTATACTTTCACAACGCTCGGAGGCTATCTGTATATTGAATTGTTCAAAAGATTGGAATCACATTATCTGCCTAAGAAATGTGGTTACTGCGGAAAATACTTCCTTCTCACAGTAGGACTTTTCTCAGATTACTGCACAAGAGAGATTGAAGGGATGGATGGCAGAACATGTCGTGATATTGGACACAGAAAGAAATATGCTGATAAGATAAAGAATAATCCATGCTGGAATGTTTACAGCAAGGCTTACAAACAGCACTACGCTCGTTACATGAAAAAGAAGATGACACAAGCTGATTTCGCTGAATGGGCGGATTATGCTCTTGAACTCAGGACTAAGGCTGAAAACGAGGAAATTGAGTTCGATGTTTATGTGGAGAAGATAAGAAAGTAGAAGGTGTAAAATAATACAAGTAATTACTTGACATTATTTTGGTAACTATACTATTATTTGGTAGTTTTAGTCGAAGTTATAGTTGTTGTTGTAGTTATAGTCGTAGTTACAGACGCTGGACCTACATTTTTAGCAAGAGAAATAATGTCATTGTAGAATGACTTAGGCTGATAGTTGCTGAACGGAAGTGCTGAACCGCGGTGGTATCCCATGCTACTCTCGTCGCATGTTCCCGAGAGAGTCACGCAGGAGATGTTCTCAGCATGCTTCATAGCTACCTCAAAGATTTGAGGATAAAGCTGACTGTTAGTACCGTCGCTGTTCGTGATATCGAGCTCAGTTAACTGAATATCAAGTCCCAGTGACTCAAACTGCTTTACAGCCGTTTCAAAATCACTTGCCGAAGGATATTTTGAATCAAGATGAGCCTCCATTCCGATACCGTCGATGTAGTCTCCCTCCTTCATGATCGTCTTGGCCATATTTATAAGATCATCTGTCTTAGCGCTCATATACTCGTTATAGTCGTTGAGGTAAAGCTTACAATCTGCGGGAGCATACCGCCTTGCATACTTGAAAGCATTTACAACGAACTCTGAGTTGCCTTCGCCATACACTTTTACCCACCTGGAGTTGCTTGCAGGTCTCATTCCACCGCCGTCGTTAACGAAGAGCTCGTTGCAGACGTCATAAGAATGGAGCTTGAGATTAGGATAATTGGTCTTGATTTGTGAGAATGTATTCTTTATCATGCTCTCAAGACGCTTGTCCATACGCTCTTTGGAAACAAATTCGTCATTGTCCGTGAACAGTGACTGCGGTGTCATGCTGTAATATACAAACGTATTTCCACGAACGCCGATGCCGTTCTGCTCTGCGAACTTGAGTATTGCGCTTGCATTATTAAGGCTTATTTCTACTTCATCACCGTTTACGCCTGCAACGATAGAATCAGGCAGCATTTCTTGTTCACAGGTGATAGAGTTATAATTTTTCTTTATGAATTCCTGAGCCTGTGCCTTGCCGATTTCGTATCTGCCTACAAAAGTACCGAGACGGAAGTACGGTCCCATGTAATCTTTGAAGCCGTCGCCGCCCTTTTCGTATCTATAGTCAAGGTTCTGGTGAGCTCTTAAGTTAATATAACTGGTTGTTGTAGTAATCTCTGTATTAGTTGTGGTTGTTGTATCCTTAGTAGTAGTTGCAGTCTGAACTGTATTAATGCTTGATGAATAGCTCTCAGGAAGTGACTTGATAAGTCCTAAGAGGTACTTCTGGATAGTAAAAGCGTCATTTGTTGTTATACCGCCGCCTGCCTCAT
>JAFZYX010000244.1 GCA_017616055.1 Ruminococcus sp. | reverse complement strand
TGCAATTGCGGCCGGATTCTTGGGAAGGTGATAAAACCTCACGGCGAAGTTGAACGATGCTGAAAGTTGGTTGTGGATCGTCTTGAGGAACACAGAAGATAGCGGCTTGCCGTTGGCACCCTTCTTTCTCATTATCTCCCTCTGCCAGTTAGCAACATCGATCGGCTCGATCTCATTGAGTTTGCGCTTTCCGAAGTACGGTAAGATGTGGATTCTGAAGATATTCTTCTTTGTTAGGATGCTGTCTTCCTTCAAGTGCGGACTGATGGCGTTCATATATTTTTCTATGAAAGTCTCATAGAGCATATCCGATTCTCCGCTGTCTGACTTAAGGAATTCAGATTCCCAATCCAGCGCCTGTCTCTTAGTCTTAAAACCTCTCTTGCACTTCTGTTTGCGGTTACCGTAAACATCGTCGTAATAGACCATCGAGAACCATTTCCCTGTACGCTTGTCTATGTGTACCGACATATCAATTTCCTCCTTCAGGTGTAATCTGACCATCACCGGTAAACTCCATTCCGGATATACCGTATCTGGCTTCAAAATAGCGTCTGTTTACTCTGCCGGTCTGTACAACGAACCCCTTTTTCTGAAGCTCCTTGTTAAGATCTCTTATGATCTTGTACCCTGTCTGAACGGATACGTTTAATACCTGAGCGACTTCGTCTGCTCTGATAAAGATGCTGTTGTTTGTACTTACATTAGTTATCATTTGATTTACTCCTTATGTTTTTTGTGATTTCAAGCATTTGCATGCTTCGTTCCTAAGTGTTACTGTTGTGTTTTCCGCTATGTCGGCGGTCGCGGTCTGGTCATTGGCAGATACCTCCTTGTTTAGATTTGGGCATAACAAAAAGCACCGGGTTTTACATGTGTAAAAACCGGCGCTGAAAATACGCAGACAAATAAACTCGTCCCGATAGGACAAGCCTTTGCTGCGTTATAGAAAATAAGATGGAATGATGAAGCCGATAGGATCAGTGTTTTTATGAGCGAATCAATCAACGCAATATTCTGTAATCGGCTAAATCGGCATAGTACACCTTATTTAGCATAGATCAATCCATAAATCTGGATATAGTACTCCCTAAGGATTGACCTCAGCTTTTACAGCTATTGCATAATTGATTCACTCGATCTTTAGCAACCAATGTTTCCTTAAAAGCTTCATCGAAAGAATTAAATATGCATGTTTTTCCTTCTTATCTTCACATAGCTAATACAGCTGTATGGGTATGGTTTCCCTGCAAATACTTATCCACACCACATTTGAGCACAGTAATCCTGTAACGCATTTATTCCTCTTGCAAAAGGTCGCACTTCTCCCGCAAATTACGGTGTGCAAAATAAATACAGTGATCACATCAAATAACACCCGTCACTTCGGCGCGCCGGTCAGTAATCAATACCTATAAAGGTGAGTCACTCTCGCGAACGCTTAGTTATCAGTGTGATCTTACTCAAAAATCACGGAACAAAAATAATAACCGTGAACACAAAGGCTCAAACACATAGACTTCCCCCTGGGAAATCCTATAGCCTGAGCCATCAGCCTCTTTGGCTATGTAAAACCTCAGTATTTGTCCCTGACACCCCCTGAGGCACCGTACGGCTTACGCCGCTCCGGACTTTGAAGGGAAATATAACTGGCTTTTGCTTGTTAGCAAAACATAGGAGTTTCACCTCTGGTGGCATTCCGCCCCAGCTGCGCTCATTGGGTGTGACGCCTCGCCGGGAAGCTATCCCGGTTGCACGCTCGGCCTGTGACTACGCAGAAGTATCATTGTCCCCGAGTGGATCTTGACCCCGAGGGGAACAACCCCCCGATTACAGAAGCGGTATTCTCGCACCTTCCTCGCAGAAAGCTTTGGCGTACATTCTGAACGGCTCACCGGTCTCGGTTAACGTTACCTTATATATTTGCATATTCAACTGTCCTAAGACGGGAAGCTATCCCGTATAAAAATGATACATTTCGAACAAATGTTTGTCAAGAACATATTTTCGTTTTTGTGAAATTTCTTTTTTGCGCTGGTTTTTATTCAGTTTTCAAGATCCGACCGGCAGCGGATCTTGTTCCCTGATATATGCAGACAACAAAAAACACTGCCGATCTTGTAAACCGGCAGTGCTTGTATAATCTGTAAACCTGTTGCTACTTGGAATAATTGGTTATTCTTCCATATTATCCAAATCTTATCCGAGATGAACTCAAATCTCTGAAACGCCTTATTTTATTGACTTTCAGAACCTCGTCTACTATTCGAGTTCGTTCGCTTTTATCTGAAAACCAGTTGCAAATGCTTTGTTTTATTGCATTTTCGGCAATAGCTTTGTACTCATTGAACTCATTTGCATATGTTTTTCAGTTCTTTTGAACTCATTTT
>JAFZYX010000243.1 GCA_017616055.1 Ruminococcus sp. | reverse complement strand
CCGCCTTCAACTATAAGACTACATTAGTTCACTTTCGTTACAAAAATAAAATAAAAAACTGCGGAAAGAAATTCAATCCGCAGTGTATTTGATCTTATACGATAATATTACTTCTTTTCGGGAGCTTCGTCCTTGTCCTCAAAGTCCTCAATGGTAAGATCGTCATAATCAAACTCAAGGAGCTCATTACAATTAGGACAGTTCATCGAACCCTCTTCTATCATACCCTCGTCAAGAAGAATAGTGTCTCCGCAGGTAGGACATGTGATTTCGTAAAGCCCATCATCGTCATCATCGAAATCATATTCGTCATCCCAGTCATCATCGTCACATTCATCACAGTCACCATCGCACTCATCACAGTCGTAGAAATCGTCCTCTACCTGTCCGAGGTCTTCGTCAAGGATATCACAGAGTTCTGTGAGCTCATCAACCTGTGACTGAAGATCGTCTACGTAAAGTACAAGCTCAGACATTACTTCAGACATCTGTAAAAGAACCTTTCCTTCCTTTGTGGAAGTATCAATCTCAAGACCATCGATAAGGCCCTTTAAATATGACATTTTCTCGGTAAGCTTCATAACAAGCTCCTCCTCTCAGATTATAGTTAAGGCTAGAGCTTATGCTCTTGACATATACTCGCCTGTTCTTGTGTCTACCTGAATAATCTCGCCTTCGTCAATGAAGAGCGGAACCTTGATTTCAGCACCTGTCTCAAGTGTTGCAGGCTTTGTAGCATTTGTAGCTGTATCACCCTTAAAACCTGGATCTGTCTGTGTTACCTTGAGCTCTACAAAGTTAGGAGGCTCAACACCAAACACATTGCCCTTGTAAGAAAGAATCTTACAAATCATCTCTTCCTTAACGAATCTAAAGCTATCACCGAGGATAGAAGCACTTATCGGTACCTGCTCATATGACTCAAGATCCATGAAGTAGTAAAGATCACCGTCATTATAGCTGTACTGCATATCCTTTCTCTCAACGAAAGCTGTTGGGAACTTAGCTGTAGGGTTGAAAGAAGTTTCAACAACTGAACCTGTTATAACATTCTTGTATTTAGTTCTTACAAAAGCAGCTCCCTTACCAGGCTTAACGTGCTGGAATTCAATAACCTGAACTACCTGTCCGTCAAGCTCAAAGGTAACGCCGTTTCTGAAATCTCCTGCTGAAATCATTATAAATACCTCCGTATTTTTCAAATTAATATGATACTAAATTATACCATATTTTAGACATTTTTGCAATACCTAAAATCAATAATTACAACGTAATTAGACTTTTTGCGCTTTTTGTTAAGTTTTTGCAACCGTTTTCGGTTAAAATGACAAAATCCTCTATTCTTACGCCGAACTTGCCCGCAATATAGATACCAGGCTCAACAGTCACAACAGCTCCCTCATTAAGCGGAAGTTTGTAATTTGGCGAAGCATTCGGTTTTTCATGTATCTCAAGCCCAACACCATGACCAAGAGAATGTCCGAAACAGTTTCCATAGCCAGAACGTTCGATAATGTCTCGTGCAATCTTGTCAAGGTCACAGCCTATAATACCCGCCTTTGCTTTTTCGATAGCAGCTTCCTGGGCACTCAATACAATATCGTAAACCTTAAGCATTTCCTCATCAGGTTCGCCTACGCAGACTGTACGTGTCATGTCACTATGGTATCCGTTATACACCGCACCGTAATCCATAAGTACAAACTCACCGCTCTGTACCTTCTTTTCTGAGGGTACGCCGTGTGGCATGGATGTGTTTGCTCCTGATAGAACTATGGTATCAAAAGATAAATCCTCAGCACCAAATTCAAACATGAGACGATTGAGTTCAAGAGCAATTTCTCGCTCTGTTACTCCAACCTTTATGAAATTAAGTATCTCATCAAATGCAGCTTCCGCAATGGATTGTGCCTTAATTATACATTCAAGTTCCTCGTCGTCTTTTACCGATCTTAGAGCAGAAATTGCTGTGCTCAGTGAATCATCATGTATGAAGCGTATCTCGCTGAAAAAATGCTCATATGCATTCAGCTCTTTTACTGTCATTGTCTCAGATTCTATGGCTATGGATTGAGCACCATGCTTTTTAAGTAACTCCATGAGCTGCGGATATAGCTTTTTTGCCTCTATAACCTCTGCATCTGTGACAACACTCCTCGCCTTTTCGATATATCTGAAGTCTATGAGCAAATAAGCCTTACCACGAAACGCAGCAACTACACCTGCCGACGATTTCATACCCGTGAAATATCTGCGATTGATATCAGAGGTTATGAGAACGCAGTCCGCACAGTCATATGTTTCAAACAGTCTTTCAAGTCTCGTCATTCCGCACCTCTCAGAGTTCCGCAAGAGCCTGAACTGCAAGATAATAGCTTCCGAAGCCGAAACCGCTTATACTACCCTTGCAAACAGGGGCTATAACAGACTTTGAGCGAAATTCATCACGTGCGAAAACATTACTAATATGTACTTCTATGACAGGTATCTTAATCGCTGCTATTGCATCGCGTATAGCGTAGCTGTAGTGCGTATACGCTCCTGCGTTGATTATAACGCCGTCAAATGATGTTCTTGCGGCGTGGAGCTTGTCGATAATAGCTCCCTCATGGTTGGACTGAAACACCTCACACTCCATCCCATTTTTCTTTGCACGGTCGATAATATTACTGTTGAGTGCATCAATGCCTGTATTTCCATAGATACCAGGCTCACGCTCACCAAGTAAATTAAGATTTGGTCCATGAATAACAAGTATCTTCTTTATCATATTTACTCCTTTTCATTGTCGACAAATACAGTTGGCAAAAAAGGTTTCTCAAGTACTCTTTTGAAACGAATAAAACGCTTACTCTTTGGCTCTGGAGCCATAGGCTGCACAAATATCATTCTTATATGAGAGTGATTTGCTCCCCATACATCGGTAAAAAGCTGATCTCCGACTGCCGCAGTCTCTGCAGTAGTTAGTCCCATTTTCTTCATAGCTAACGTATATCCCTTTTTCAGTGGCTTTCCACTATCACAGACATAATCAAGTCCAAGAGGATCTGCAAATCGCTTTACACGCTCGTCGTGATTATTTGATACTATTATCAGCTTTATACCATTTTTTTTCATGCTTTCCAACCATTCGATTATTCCTTCGGCAGGTACTGGATCATCATGAGTAGTTAACGTGTTATCCACATCAAGGATAAGACCTTTTATACCATGCTTTTTCAAAAAAGCAGGACTAATATGGACTGTCTTCCTAAATGCGAAATCCACATCAGTTCCTGTAATTTTATGCTTTAATCCCAAGCTATTTGTCAACTCCGTTCAACAAATGAAAAAGCGAGCCGCAGCCCGCTTTTATCAACATTAATCATAATCCGTAAGATTAATACTTACGCTTACGAGCTGCCTCAGACTTCTTCTTACGCTTTACCGAAGGCT
>JAFZYX010000242.1 GCA_017616055.1 Ruminococcus sp. | reverse complement strand
TGAGACCTCTGTAAGTGTCAGTGCTTCGGTCCTGGGGAAAAATGACCTCGCCATAAGCAATGCCGTGGGGTCAAATATTTTCAATCTCATGGTTGTCTGTGGAGTTTGTTCGGTGCTATGCCCTATGGTCATAAGTAGGGATACTATTAAAAAGGATCTGCCGTTTTCAGTTATAGTTGCCGGAGTTCTTCTTGCAATTGGTGCGATAACGGGAACTGTGCAGCGATGGGGCGGAGTAATACTGCTTGCTCTGTTTGCATTTTTCCTTTATATGATGATAAGTTCTGCAAAGAAAGCACGTGATGCCGGTAATGGCGCCGACGAGGAAGATTTCAAGATAATGCCTGTATGGAAGTGCCTTCTTTGCATAATCTGCGGAGGCGCTGCTATCGCAGTCGGCGGAAAAATGGTAGTTGAAGGTGCTTCTGATATAGCTCGTTCTTTCGGAATGTCAGATAACCTTATTGGTATGACTATCGTAGCACTTGGAACGAGTCTTCCAGAGCTTGTTACTTCAATAGTTGCAGCGCGTAAGGGTGAGGTTGATATGGCCCTTGGAAACGTTGTTGGCTCGAATATATTCAATATTCTGTTTGTTCTGGGAATTGCTGCAACCATCTCACCTATTGCCTTTACTATGCAGAATACTATTGATACGGCAGCACTTATTGCTATGAGTCTGCTGGTGCTTCTGTTATGTGCATCAAAAAAGAAACTCCTGCGTTGGCACGGAGCTATAATGCTTTTGATATACGGAGGATATACGGCTTATTTATTTGTAAGATAAAGGGGGGATTACTATGTATTGTTCAAACTGCGGTTCCATGATGGATGAAAGGCAGCAATTCTGCCCTTTCTGCAAAGCACCAAATCCTGCCATGCGGCAGAAACCACAGTTCCACGGGCAAGTTCCTCCTCCGCCATATTTCTATAATAATATTCCGCAGTACTATTTTGATCCTGCAAATCAGCCACCCGAGATAGCACTTGTGGTGATTTCGGCGTTAATTCCACTTGTAGGACTGATAATTGGTTGTATCTGTTTGAGCAACAACGAAAAAAGAGCAGGAAGAGCCTATCTTATAGCTGCAGGTGTTCGCTTCGGCGTGACTTTGCTGCTTGTTCTTATTTCTATTTATGTGCCGCTGATGCTTGCGGCGTTCTTATGATCCGACTATAATAAAAGGAGATGATAGTATGACTTGTCCACATTGTGCAGCTTCTATTTCTGAAAGCGATGAAAGATGCCCTTACTGTGATTCCTACATTGATCACGGCCGGCATAACAGAGCAGTTCCACCTGCACAGGAGCAGAAGCTAAGGAACTTAGTGGGGGAGGATAAAGTTAATCCATTTCTGATGATAATAGCGTTTATTCCAATGATTGGAATAATACTTGGTGCTGTATTTATGAGTAACGGATATAAAAAAAGCGGCAAGGCATATCTGATAGCAGGAATAGTAGGATTTGCTATTTCTTTTTCATGTCCTTTTATTTCTATGATAGGTTTTGCGATTGCTTCGGCATTTCACGCGTGATATCCTACCAAAACTAAATCTGAACTTTGTTACAATGTATAAATCAGTAAAATTCAAAATTGATTAGTTATAACAAAAGGGGCTGAAAAATCAGCCCCTTAAATAATTATTTACAACTGCTAATCACTGATTAGCTCTGCCGAGGAAAGCAGCGCCGATGATACCTGCATCGTTGCCAAGCTTAGCAATAACGATCTCTGTATTCTTCTCGGAGTTACGAGTATATACTTCTTTTGCAACGAGCTCCTTCATCGGGAGGAGAAGCGGATCGCCTTCATTGCACACGCCGCCGCCGATACAGAGTATATCTGGTTGAAAGATGTTGATGGTGTTTGTGATACCTGCTGCGAGGTATTTAATGTACTTGTCAACAACCGCCTTTGCGTACTTGTCTCCAGCTCTCATGCAATCGAAAGAAGTACGTGCGGTAACTTTGCCTTTTTCTTTTTCAGACTGTGCCATAATGCAGTCAGGGTGTTCAGCAATAGCTTCCTTTGTCATGCGGATAAGTCCTGTAGCTGAGGAATAAGCTTCAAAACAGCCCTTTCTGCCGCATGAGCACTGTGCTCCGTCGACCTGTACTACAGTATGACCTATCTCAGCGCCTGCAAAGTTTGAGCCTGAGTAGATTTTGCCGTCGATAATGATTCCACCGCCTACACCTGTTCCGAGAGTTATGCAGATTGCATTTCTTGCTCCCTTTGCAGCACCTGCAACAAATTCGCCATATGCAGCTGCGTTTGCATCGTTTTCGATGAATACCGGCTTGTTGATAGTCTCCTGTATGTATTTAACCATAGGAGTATTCTTGAATCCGAGGTTATTTGAGTATTCGATTATGCCCTTTTCGCTGTTTGCGATACCAGGTGTACCAACGCCTATCCATTCAATCTGATCCATTGTAAGATTTGCATTCTTTACAGCTTCGATAGCCATTTTGGCCATATCATCTGCAATTTCCTTTTCAGGGCGAGGGCAGTTCGTCTTAGTGCTTGCTTTTGAGATGATGTTGTATTCTTCATCAACTACGCCTGCAACGATATTTGTACCGCCCAGGTCGATTCCAACATAATATTTCATTTTATATCCTCCTGTAGTCTGGTTACGGAATTGTTGTGATTATCACGTCACAATTACCTTTTATTGCAAATGCGCCTGTTCCTGCGGGAACAAAAACGCTTGTGCCCATTTTCAATTCGAGCTTGTAGTTGTCGGCGACAAGCTCTCCGCCGCTGCCGCCTATGACAAGGACATGAGCAAATGAGCTCTTATCGGCTGCAAATTCAGCCTCCTTTATTATCCTGTGGCGGTTTACGATAAAATAATCACAGTCTGCAAGGAGCTGAGTTACTACTCCGTCGAGCTCCATGCCATAGACAGGTCTGTGGTGGTCAGCAGGCTCTGTATTTGTGACCTCGAGAGCTTTTTCAATATGTAGCTGTCTTGGCTTTCCGTCTGCTCCCAGTCGGCCATAGTCGTATACTCTGTAAGTGATGTTGGAACTCTGCTGTATCTCGGCTATGAGTATTCCTTTGCCAATAGCATGGAGAGTTCCTGGTTCTATTAAGAAAACATCGCCCTGCTTAACAGGAATGCGGTTTACTTTTTCCATGAGGGTGTTGTCATCGATTGCACGGCGAAACTCATCCTTTGTTATCTTTTCCTTGAAACCGTAGACAAGCTCTGCTCCCTGATCAGCGGAAATGATATACCACATTTCGGTCTTGCCGTTGTCGTTTTCGTACTTGTGTGCGTAATCGTCATTAGGGTGAACTTGTACAGAAAGATCGTTCTTTGCGTCTATGAGTTTTACAAGAACCGGAAAACCATTGCTGCTTTTGAAACTATTTCCTACAGCCTCGGGGTGAGCGGAAACGAATTCACTTAGTTTCAGACCGTCAAACTCACCACCGTAAATGATACATTCACCATCGGGGTGACAGCTGAGTTCCCAGCTTTCTGCGAGGCGGTCGAGTTCAGATTCCTTTCCGAATATCTCACGGAGCTTTGTACCGCCCCAGATGTAGTCCTTAATAGGTGCTTTTAGTAAAAATGGTCTCATTATTCTGTCTTCCCTTCGGAAATATCCTTCTTTTCTGCTGATACTGTATATTCTCTGTTGAAATCCTCAAAAGAGCCATTGTATACATTCAGATCTATATGTTCCTCTTCGCCGATATAGCCGGTGAGTTTGCCTTTGTCGCTGTACTGCCAGAATTTCCATTCAAGTATATCGGGCTCGCAGTTTACGCATCTTATCCAAAGGGGATAGTCCGAAAAGCTTTTCCTTATATACCTGTAATATACAGGCAGGGTGGTATAAATTATGGGCTTTGTGCCATAATTCTCTTCAAGTCTGTTAAGGAGCGGTCGTAGTATACTCTCTGCCTCCTCAAGTGATGGCTTGTTCCTGCGTTTGTCAGCGTAGTATTCTATATCTATAACGGGTGGCATATCAATTTCGTTTCTGTCAACAGCTGAAATGAAGTTGTCTGCCTGAGTTTCTCCCGAGCTGTCAAAGCTGAAAAAGTGGTATGCGGATACTTTTATCCCAGTAGAGGCAGCTCTTTCGAGATTGCGACGGACAGATTCATCCGTGTGTCCGCTTCCTTCAGTAGCCTTTATAAAGGCAAAGGAGACATTTTGCGATTCAAGTTCGTTCCAGTCGATATCACCCTGATAGTTTGACACATCGACGCCCCAAACAGGATATTTAGCCTTGTTTACCCTAGCAGTTGAAAAAAATAAAGCTGAGGCCAACGCGGCTGCTGTAAAAACAGCTCCTGTAAGCGTGCAGAAAAAAATGCGTTTGAATGTATGCATATTTTAGGAAACAACTCCCTGTGTACCGCTCATTAACTAGGTCAGAACGGTAAAACTTGACCTTCGCTGTCCGGAAAGTCATACAATAATATAATAAACTAAAATCTTGAAATAGTCAACAGTTTTTTTGGCAATGGCATAAATTTTTTGATTTCGTCAGCTTACTGTAGCGGATTTTTAAGTATAGGACGTCAACAATTGTCTAATGCTCTCTGAATGTCTCGAAAGAAATACCTTGAAATATTGCAAAATATCGCGGAGTGTGATACAATAAATAATACCTAAGACCGAAAGGAGATATTCTAAATGAAAAAAGCATTATCAATAATTGCAGCCTCTGCAGTGCTGCTATCTGCAGCTCCGATATATACGGCGGCGGAAATAACTGTCACTCCGGAGAAGTTTTCATGCTGTGACTTCAACGGTGATAGCTATGTAGACACTATAGACCTGATTTATATGGCTATGATAAGTCTGCCAGAGTATGAATCAATGCGCGATATGGCCGCAGAGAAAGTAGGCTTAACTGATGAGATTGAGCAGAAGACATTAAGAAGCGGTGATATTAACGGAAATGGGACTATCGAGGCTGAAGAAGGTAAAGCTCTCCTTAGATACATGACAGATAATACAGAATGTAAGATAGAGAATCTTTCTCTTGAAAATTTTGCGGAACTTTCAAAGCTTATGAATCCAAGCAAGAATAAGGGAGATATTGATGGTGATGGTATTATCAATGCGGTCGATGCTAGTAATGTGCTGAAATATTACGCTATTACGAGCACAGGGGCTTCTTTCAATACCATAACGATGCTTGCTGCTCGTCATAATGGTGATATGAATGACAACAAAATAGTTGATTCTGTAGATGCTTCTCTGATTTTAAAGGAGTATGCTGCAAACTCAGTAGCTAAATAATATACGATTCGTACAATGCAGAACAGTTTGTACAGATTGCTCAAAAAATTATCATTTCGTTCATAAAATATAGCAGAAAAGGTAACAGGGCTTAAGCTATTATAATAATAGAGAGGTTTTGGGATATTTTTAAAGAGATGTTTTTTGAGGAGGAATGATATATGAGAAAGTTCATATCTGCATTGTTAACGC
Source organism: Ruminococcus sp. (assembly GCA_017616055.1). Lineage (GTDB taxonomy): Bacteria > Bacillota > Clostridia > Oscillospirales > Ruminococcaceae > Ruminococcus. The sequence continues at coordinate 1,894 of JAFZYX010000242.1, read as the reverse complement.
TGGTATTAGCCATTTGTGCTGTGCCTATGACTGCTTTTGCAGCTGAACAAGCGCCTGTTGCCGAGGAGAAGTACGATATTCATGATTTCAACGAAGATGGCTATATTGATGCCCTTGATGTTGCTTTCCTTTGCAGGTATTATCTTATCAAAAGCGCCGATAAGGTTTCAGATACCATGAATCTTGGTATTAACGATAAGATACTGACGAGAGTTGCTGAGTACGGTGATTTCAACAAGGATGGAAGAGTCAATTTGACCGATGGCACTCTGTTCTTGAAGTATGTTATAAGCTTTACAAACTGTAAGATAGAAAATTTTGAACCGCAGTACTATTCAGCAATCGTTAGCGAAAGTATTGAAAAAGGCGATATCAATGGTGACGGCTATATTGACGCAGTAGACGCCAGCAATATTCTTTCGTATTATGCTGTTCAGAGTACAGGCTCTGATATCGTAACATCTGGACAGCTTGTATGTCGCTATAAGGGCGACATCAGCGGCGACGGCATCGTTGATTCAGTTGACGCTTCAAAGGCACTTAGGATATATGCTCAGAATTCCGCTAAGTGATATGGATGTATATTTTGCAATTAATCTATTCCAACAGTAATAATTCCGAAAAAAATCCACGCAGTCCTGATATACAGACTGCGTGAATTTTTTATGTTATATTAAAAAACTGTTTTGAGTCACTGGGATTGAAACTCACAAGTCCTTTGCTTCCCTTTGTGAGTACAAGTCCGTCCGCATTTCCAACCGGAGATAACGAAAATAAGTTATTACGCCTGTGAGTGGCTCTGAAAACGCTGCCGTATCTGGAATTTACCAGGATTCCGTCAAGCACGAAGTTGATGCCGTACTTTGTGACTTTGATCTTAAGTGCAGGCATGTCCGCAAAGGGTTGACATGTCATTCCGTTTATGATGTAATGGCCGCGTAGAGGTGAGACCTGTAAATCACGATAAAAGCGGTAAAGCAGGGCTGCAACGGCAGCCTCTGTATCATATAGACGATGTTTTAACTCTTTTTCGGGAGCAGTAAAAATTTGTGGTATTTCACTGCAAATACGCTTTGCATTTCTGTTGAGAGCCGTGGAAAAACTGCTTCTTTTGGCAAATCGGCGGAGCTGTTCGTATTTTATGTGCTGTTCGGGAACAAATTCAGGGTACATTGCACGAGCGAGTTCCTCATACTGTATGTGTATCTCACGTTTGCTGGAAAAATAGGTCATTTTTGTTGCATGAGGCAGACAGCACATATCCGATAGCATATGTATTGCGCGTGCGAGAAAGATCATTCCTTCTGCTTTGAATCCATTTTGATACATGGTCAGCGCCATAGTGTAGTCCTCTTCAAACATGGTACGTGCGCTTTTGGCAAAGAGGTCTTTTCCATTTTTCAGATAGCCGTGGACAGGCTTCAGGGGAGTACCGTTTGTGGCACATCCGCAGTAATAGTGACGACCTGCACCGTTTTCACGATCACCCTTGTCATCTGCACGGTAGGTGTATGGTAGCATTATCTTAAGATATGGGACTACGAGAGCATTTGCTTCGTACGAGACTTCGCCGAGAAGTTTCAATGCACGGACAAGTATCTCATGATGTATAGGCGGGGGAGTAAATGTTTGAGCTGCCGAATAGTTTTCGGCAAGCCGATGAAGTTCGCCTGCAACTTTATTCCATTTATTCAGCATTTTGTTCTCCTTTCCGAGTTGATTAAGCTCGACCGCAATCACATATCGCTTGCACACTATTATTATACTTCCTGTGCTGTGGAATGTCAATCGTGAAGACAACAAAAAAGGGCGTTCATATGAACGCCCTTAAGTATTGCATATATGTCAGCTATTAGCCGAGCTCAGCAAAGTACTTGATTGTTCTTACCATCTG
>JAFZYX010000241.1 GCA_017616055.1 Ruminococcus sp. | reverse complement strand
GTGGAGTAATTGAAAAAAAATAATGCAAATAAGAAACGCCAATACGCGAAAAAATGCGTATTGGCGCCTCTTTTTGTATATGGCTGTTTAGAAAATATCGCTGTATATCTGTTCAGATGTAAGGTGATTATCCCTTAGGACGTCCTCAACCGCATATCTGTCTATAAATTCCTTTTTTAGTCCGTAATTGTAGACCTTCATCTCGGAAGTTCCATAAAAACGAGTTATTTTTTCACCAAATCCGCCGTTAAGAATACCGTCTTCGAGTGTTACAACAGTGGAATGACTGCTCTTGAGGTGTTCTAGCAATTCCATGTCGATTCCTGTAATGTAGCGCGGATTAATGAGAGTAGGTATTTTCCCGGTTTTCTTGGAAATGAGTTCTGCAAGCTCCTCGCCGATCTGATAAAAGTCACCGAGTGCGATGATTGCAATTTCTGTTCCTTGTTGAGTTGTTTTATACTTGTTTAGTATACTGTAATCGGTGTCAACAGGTTTGTCACTGTGTATAACGCCATTGCATGGAATCCTTATAGCTACAGGATACATATCCTGTTCAATGCTCCAGTCCAGCATAGCAAAGTATTCCTCACAGTTTGTAGGCGCAAGATAAACGAGGTTCGGAATATTTGACATCATAGGTATATCATAAATTCCTAGGTGAGTTATATCGTGCATGCCGTAAACTGAAGCTGTATTTACAAGCAGAGTTGCAGGATTATTGTTTATGCAAAGATCCTGAGATATCTGATCGTAAGTTCTCTGGAAGAAGCTTGAATGCGTAGCAAAAACTGGTTTTCCGCCAGCCTTTGCGATTCCTGATGCCATTGCTACTGCGTGTTCTTCAGCAATTCCAACATCAACAAACTGTTTTCCTGCAGCCTTACGTTTATCCTCATTGAATCCTATATTTGTTGGAACTGCAGCGGTGATTGCAACAACCTTCTTGTCAGTTTTCATTTTTTTCATGAGGAAATCGCAAGTCATATCACCGTAGTTTTCACCGCCGCCTGTATAAAAATCATTGCCAGTTTCGGGATCAAATGGCATATGCCAATGCCATTCCTCCTTGTGAGTTTCAGCTGGCTCATAACCTTTTCCTTTTATAGTATTGATGTGTACTACTGTTGGGTGGTCTATATCTTTAACTTTTCTGAATGCTGAAATTAGCTCTTCAATATCATTGCCTTTATCAACATAGAAGTAGTCAAGTCCCATTGCTTTGAAGAGATTGCACTCGCATTTTCCTTTTGAATCACGAAGTGCCTTTAGATTTTTGTATAGTCCACCATGATTCTCAGCTATGGACATATCATTATCGTTTACAAGTATAATGAAGTTGCTTTCAAGCTCCGAGGCGAAATCAAGTCCCTCAAGCGCCTCTCCACCACTGAGAGACCCGTCACCGATTATTGCAATAACATTGCCGGTTTCTCCTTTGAGGTCGCGTCCTTTAGCAAGTCCGCAGGCAAGGCTGACAGACGTTGAAGTATGACCAACATTGAAGAAATCATGTTCACTCTCTTCTGGATTTGTATATCCTGAGATATCGCTGAAATGCTCGTCACTGAAAAAAGCTTCTTTGCGTCCTGTCAGCATTTTGTGAGTGTAACACTGGTGCGAAACATCGAACACGAATTTATCTTTTGGTGAATCAAATATATAATGTAGTGCAATAGTTGCCTCCACAAATCCGAAATTCGGGCCGAAATGGCCTCCACGTTTGGAAAGGCGATTCATAAGTCCTAATCTTATTTCTGTGGCTAGTGTATTAAGTTGTTCTGTGTTGAGTGCTTTGATGTCAGCAGGTGAATTGATTTTTTCAATATACATGTTTTACTCCTTAGTTTTTGATTTATTGCAGCAACAACAGTTGTTATTCTCGTCCCATTCAAGTTTTCCAGTTTCGACGGCTTTTTCATATACTCTTATTTTATAGTTCATTTTCTCAAGAGCTTCGTCGAACTTTTTACGCTCGGCAAGAATTCTTTCCCTTGCTTCTTTCAGCAATTTACATCTGACAGGTATGGTGTGATCCCCCTCACGGAACAGTTTCACGTACTCTATAAGAAGATCTATGGGCATTCCTGCGCTTCTGAAACAGGTTGCGGTTTCTACCCATTTTATATCGTCTTCGCTGTAATCGCGGATGCCGCCTGACGTTCGGCGAACTTCAGGGATGACACCCACTCGCTCATAATAACGAAGAGTATCGGGACTTACATTGAATTTGCTGCACACTTCCTTGATAGTCACTTTATCACACCTCCAGATAAATATGTATTTATTATATACCTTAGAGTTAACTCCAAGTCAATAGTACGCTTTGAGTTTTGTGCGTATACACAAATCGTGAAGAAAAATTTTGTGCATTTTTACATTGGTTTTTTTATACTTTTTGATTTGTTATTTTAGGATATCAAGAATCTTTTTGAGCAAAAGACATTTTTACTATCATACGATTTACACTTATTGAAATTAAATATTAGGTTAATAGTAAGAAAAAAGCCGCAGACAAAACTGCGGCAGTATAATGATTGTTTAATTTTGATTGGGATTGTATTTTTTTTATTCATATCTAAATAGTAACGAGTTATGCACATTTGAAATACTCCAAAGCTTCAGGCAGCCATAGAGTTTATATTAATACACGTATTAAAAAAATCGCTTTCAAATTACCTTTTATCCTTGCTTGCAGAGATTAATGTGCCAAATATTAAACCAAATGAAGCAGAAGCCATTGCTGTAACTAATAGTATCATGATTTCACCTCCGATCAATAATAATAATACGTGTAATAAATTGTATAAGTCGGGTATTGATATAAGGTACTCATATCTTTTAGATTAATGTTTCTTCAATAATTAGTTTTTAAGTCCTTGCTGAAGCAATGATGTGTTCTTATTACTATATAAAAAGTATATCACAGTTCAGAAAGCTTGTCCACAGGAAAATGTAAATATATTAAACAGTTTAATTTGCTTAACTTGCTGTTAATAAAAAAAGAAGTTACAGTAAACTGGTATCTGAGGCAAAAGTATTAGCGTAGCAACACACATCTAATTGTGAGGTTTGTAGTCCAGAAGACCGAGAAATATATAAAATCAATGTTATTTATGCAATAGTTTTTTTCTATAAGCAATCATAGAGTATGAGTATTGGACAAATGCCTATAGGTATGGTATGATTAGTTCATCAAAGAAAAACAGGAGTGAAAATAACATGAAAAATTACAGAAATATCACTAATTCGGAGCGAATGCGATGTTGCATCTGATATGTCCGTAAAAATAATCAGTTTTTAATTTGAAAGGTGATAAATATGAATAACAAGGCTAAATTAATTTCAATATTCGCAGCAGTTTCGCTGCTCACAGGCTGCGGAGCTTTCAATAGCTCCTCAGATAATTCAAAGGACAGTGCTTCCACAACAAATGAAGCAACCTTCAATGCTGCCAATGATGAGGAAGCTGAGGAAAAGGATTGCTGCAAGGACAAAGACAAAGACTGCTGCAAGGATGAACCAAAGGATTGCTGCGGTGACAGCGCAGAAGCAGTTCTCGGAACTCCCGAAAAGACCGACATCAATATCGGCTATCTAAACTCAACAGCGCATCTTCTCGCATTTGTTGCACAGGAGGAGGGCTATTTTAAGGAAGAGGGATTAAAAGTTACACTTACTCAGTTTTCAAGTGCAGCTGAACTTGTAAATGGTCTTGAGTCTGACAAGCTTGACGTTGCATTTATCGGTTCAGTTCCGACACTTACATTCCAGAGTCAGGGACATGATGTTTCAATTTTCGGTGGAGCAATGACAAACGGTCACGGTTACGTTATTAAGTCTGAGTTCGCAGACAAGGATGAAGCAGGAGTTGAAGTATTAAAGGGCAGGAACGTTGCTTCTGTTAAGAACAGTGTACAGGATGCAGAACTTCAGATACTTCTCAAAAATGCAAATATCGAAATAGGTGAAGGCAAAGATAAGGTCAACATCGTTTACTTTGACAGCCAGAAAGATGCTTACGCAGCGCTTCTCAACAGCTCTATCGACGCTGCTTCTGTATATTCGCCATATGCTTCACTTGCAAAGTCTCAGGGCTACAAGGTAGTTTATTACTGTGCACACGAAAAGGCACTTGAGAATCAGCCATGCTGCCGTCAGGTAGCCAAGACAACGGCTCTTAAAGATAATCCCAATACATTTACTGCTGTTGAGAGAGCATTCATTAAGGCTTACCATTTCACCCAGTCCGATCATGAAAAAACTATCAAGGACGTTAAGAAATACATAGACATTGACGAAGAGTTCATAGACACAGAGGTTTATGGCGGATACAGTGTATCAAGCCCAGATCCTGACAAGCAGGGTACGCTCACACTTAAAGATACTATAATAGAACTCGGATATACGAATGATTACGATATCGAACCATACTACAATACAGACATCTATAAGAAAGCACTTGACAGTATCTTAGCTGAGAACTCCGATGATATTTATAAATCGTTAGAGGAGCATTTCAATGACTACGAATAAAATAGAGATAAAAGATCTTACTGTAAATTACATAGAAAACAAGCGCAGCTTCAACGCACTTCATGACGTTTCATTCGGCGTTGCTGACGGCGAGTTCGTAAGCGTTATAGGGGCAAGCGGCTGCGGCAAATCAACTCTGCTCAGTGTCCTGGAGGGGCTTTATGCCCCTGCCGGCGGCACGGTACAGATAGATGGCAAGGAGCTTCACGGTACAGGTACGGAGCGAGGAGTTGTCTTTCAGCATTATTCGCTGTTCCCGTGGATGACTACAAGAAAGAACATTGAGTTCGGCATAAAGCAGTCTCGTCATGATGTAAAACGCAGTGAACGCGCTAAGATAGCAGACGAATTTCTCACAAAGGTGGGACTTACAGGTTTCGGCAATAAGTTTCCTTCGCAACTCTCGGGCGGTATGCAGCAGCGTGCGGCTATCGCAAGAGCTCTTGCGATGGATACAGAGATACTTCTCATGGACGAGCCTTTTAGCGCTATCGACGCAAAGAATCGAGTAATATTGCAGGAGCTACTCCTTAAGCTCTGGGAGGGTGACGGTTCAGAGCCCCGCAAGACAGTTGTATTCGTAACTCACGATATTGATGAGGCTATACTACTTTCAGATAAAATAGTAGTTCTCACAGCTCACCCCGGTACTGTAAACGAAGTGGTAAATGTACCGTTTGAGCGTCCACGCAGACGTGAGGACTTAGTAAAGACTGATGAATATGGAAAATTCCGCAACAGACTGCTTTCACTTCTATACAATGACATTGCAGAGCGGATAGGTGGAGATGAGGTGGTACTATGACGCTTAAAAAACGCTATCTCCGTATCACACATCTGCTGTTCATAGCGTTGCTGTTAATACAGCTTCTCCCCGACAGGTCTACAAAGGAGGTCTTCACAGGATCACTTATAGCCTTTGCAGTAGGACTTGAAGTCATCGTGTTTGTAACCTCCTCATTCATAAAAAAAGAGGAAAGCTTGTCGCTTCTCCTTGATATTACTGGCTTTGTGTTCGTGGTACTCGGAGTTTGGTCACTGGCTACTGCGAAGTACAATATTCTCAATGACCTTCTATTTCCTGCACCAGGCAAGGTAATACATCAGTTCACTGAGGACAAGTCTGCAATATTCACAAACATAGTAAGCTCATTGGGCACAACCATAAAAGGCTTCCTAATCGCGGCTGCCGTTGCGATACCTCTTGGACTTTTCATTGGCTGGAGCGCTAGAGTAGGCGGAGCTGCAACATACATCACAAAGTTTTTCAGCTCAATACCTCCGATAGTTTACATTCCCTATGGAATAGCACTTCTTCCAACATTCAAGTCAGTATCGGTATTCGTCATCTTCCTTGCAACATTCTGGCCTGTATTTGCAGGTACAATGAGCGGAGTACTTGGTGTTGACAAAAGGATAATAGATTCTGCAAAGGTGCTCAATGTAAGCAAGCCGGAGATGCTCTTCAGAGTAATACTTCCTGCTTCATTACAACAGATATTCCTTGGATGCAATCAGGGACTGAGCGTATCATTCATACTTCTCACGTCTGCAGAGATGATAGGCGCTCGTGACGGTATGGGTTACTATGTTAAGTATTATTCCGACTTCGGAGACTACACACGCACTATCACAGGACTTCTCGTTATTGGTTTTGTGGTGATTGCTGTAACATTCTTGTTCAACAAGCTCCAGAACCGACTTTTACGGTGGAAGAGGTAAAAAATGAATTATAAGATGATAAAGCCGAAGAGCAACTATATTTCGTTCTTTGGCTATTTTGTTTATATGCAGGCGAGTGATCTTCACTCACTACATCGCAAAACACACAAAGCATATAAGAATAATAGAATAAAACTATAACTATTGCTGAATATAACCCGGACCTATTGACAATACCCGAGTTATATGTTATAATTCATATTGTTCCGATAGGAATACAATGTAAAGATAGAAAGGACGGCTGAACATGAGAACTATGTATATGATGTGTTGTTGTATGTGTAATAATAGCTACCCACGCATTCCGCTTACTTATGCTCAGCGATGTTGCGCTTTTTTCTGATGTCATTGAGTAAGTTCGGCGAAAGCTGTTATGCGTGGAGTGCGTTATGCATTCCGCGCTTTTTTACATTTTGGAGGTAAATATGGTCAATGAAAGAGAAAGCGTTACTGCTAAGATATGCGCGTTTGTGAGAGCATGGCACTCTAACAGGTCACGCCAGAAGATATACGACGATTACCTTGCTTACGATATGCTTGGCAAGGAAGAATATGATAGCATCTATGAGCTTATAAGCAGCGGACTGGACGGCACGCAGCAGTTCTCACGCGAGGATACGGAGCAGATAATTAACGAATACTTCGCTCCCATACCTCTGTCAAGAATACATTTCAACGAGAGCAGGCTTGTGGATTTTGCAAAGGTAAACGGAAAAGTCCAGTACGTTATATGCGGCGCTGGTTCGGACACTTTTGCATTTCGTAATGACAATGATGATATTGAGATATTCGAGATAGACCATCCTGATACACAGCGTTATAAACTCGAAAAGATAAATGAACTTGAATGGAATCTTCGAACTAATGTACATTATGTTTCGGTTGATTTTGAAAAGGAGCGAATGTGTGACAAGCTCCTTGATGCAGGCTTTGATCCGAATGTAAAAACATTTTTCAGCATTCTTGGGGTGACTTATTATCTAACGCTTGATGTTTTCACAGATACACTTAAACAAATGGCAGAGCTCTCAGCTCTCGGGAGTGAGATTGTGTTTGATTATCCCATAAAGACGGGAGAATTTCCCCACAGAGTCGAAAGACTTGAACAGATAACAGAAGCCCTCGGTGAAGTAATGCGTGGAGGATATGATTACAATGAAGTTTCACGTGCACTCTATGGACTTGGCTTCCAGATTGATACATATATGCCTCCCGAAAAAGTCCAGCTAGAATACTTCGATGGGCGAAAGGACGACTTAAAAGCCTTTGAAAATGTGGCCCTGATATCTGCGACTTATACTGCAGGTTATGATTATGAATAAGGAGAATTATTATGAGCAATTTTAAAAATACAGAAACAGCACTTATCCACGGAGGTATCTCCATTGACGAGCGTACAGGCGCAGTAAATGTGCCCATATACCAGACCTCGACTTACAAGCAGGACGGCCTAGGAAAAATGCGTGGCTATGAGTATTCGCGTACCGGCAACCCTACCCGTGAAGCTCTAGAAGCTCTCATCAGAGACCTGGAGGGAGGTTACGCAGGCTTCGCATTTGGTTCTGGAATGGCAGCACTCACAGCAGTGCTCAGCCTTCTCCACAGCGGTGACAGAGTTCTTATTTCCAGCAATGTTTACGGTGGTACATTCCGTCTGCTGAGCAAGGTGTTCGATCATTTTGACTTTACATACACCATTGCCGATACAGAGCATCCCGATGTTTATGAGAGACAGATAACAGATGACGTAAAGGCTGTTATCATTGAGAGCCCTGCAAATCCGCTGATGACGATCACAGATATAAAAGCGATTGCAGAAGTATCTCACAGGCATGGACTTCTCGTTATAGTCGATAATACATTTATGACACCGTATCTGCAGAAGCCGCTTGAACTTGGAGCAGATATAGTAGTTCACAGTGCGACAAAGTATCTCGGCGGTCACAGTGATGTTGTTTCGGGACTTGCAGTAGTTAACAGTCATGAACTTGCCGAAAAGATAGCATTTATCCAGAACTCCACAGGCGGTGTACTCGGACCATTTGACTCATTTCTGCTTATTCGCGGCATAAAAACTCTTGCTGTACGCATGGACAGACATGTTGAGAATGCTGAAAAAGTTGCAGATTACCTACTGAACCACAAGGCAGTTAAGAACGTCTACTATCCAGGACTCAAAAGCGACAAGGGCTATGAGATAAACAGAAGACAGGCTAAAAACGGAGGGGCAATGATATCCTTTGAGCTAAACGAGAAATATGATATAAACATTTTCTTTGAGAGTCTTGAGCTTGTTTCGCTTGCAGAAAGCCTCGGTGGTGTGGAGTCCCTTGTATGCCACCCCGCAACAATGACACACGCCTCAATTCCAGCCGATATACGTAAAAAAGTGGGCATTACAGACGGACTAATCCGCCTTTCGGTTGGTATAGAAAATATAGAGGATATTCTTGCTGATATCGAACAGGCTATTGCAAAATCCGAAAGAAAGTGAGATAATAGATATGAGATACTATGATTCTATGCAGGCGCTTATCGGTAATACACCGCTTGTTAGACTGGGTAATATTGTACAGAGCAATGGCGTGAACGTATTCGCAAAGCTGGAGCTCTACAACCCTTCTGGAAGTGTCAAGGATCGCACAGGTCTTTATATGATAAATGACGCCGAAAAGCGTGGACTTCTGAAAAAGGGCGGCACAATCGTTGAAGCTACAGCAGGCAATACGGGACTTGGCATAGCTTTTGCAGCTCTTAATCGTGGATATAATATAATATTTGTCGTCCCAACGAAGTTCTCGGCTGAGAAGCAGTCCTTGCTCCGCGCACTTGGTGCTGAGGTAATAAACACTCCACGTGAGCTTGGTATGCTTGGCGCAGTCGCTAAGGCTGAGGAGATAAAGGCACAGATTCCGAACTCTATTTCACTGGAGCAGTTCAAGAACCAGAGCAACCCACTTGCTCACTATGAAACTACAGGTCGGGAGATATACGAAGCCCTTGACGGTCACATAGACTACGTTGTTGCAGGTGCAGGAAGCGGCGGCACTTACACGGGCATTCTCCGCTATATCAAGGAGCGCGTACCTGATGCAAAGGGTATACTTGCAGACCCCATAGGCTCAACAATGGGCGGTGGTGAACACGCCGACTACAACATTGAAGGTATCGGCAACGACTTCATCGCAGAGACAATGGATATGGCCCTCGTTGATGATGTAATAAAGATGAACGATGACGAGGCATTCAATACGGCAAGACTGCTGGCAAAGACTGAAGGTATCATAGCAGGCTCTTCTTCAGGAGCAGCAATGGCAGCAGTCATTAAACTCATAGAAAGCGGCGCAAAGGGCAATATCGTTACTGTATTTCCCGACCGCGGCGACAGATATTTCAGTACTGGATTATATGATTGAGAGGTAATTTATGACTTTACAGCAGCTTAAATACATACTTGCAATATCTTCAACAGGCTCAATGAACAAGGCGGCGGAACAGCTTTACGTGTCACAACCATCCCTTACCTCATCGGTGCAGGAGCTTGAAAAGGAGATAGGCATAAAGATATTCAACCGCAGTGGAAGGGGAGTCACTCTAACTAATGACGGAGCTGAGTTCGTTCAATATGCCCGTCAGGTTGTTGGACAGTTCGACATTCTTTCTGAGAAATACAGCGGCAAGGGTAATGTCAAGAAAAAGTTCGGCGTTTCTACTCAGCACTATTCATTTGCGGTCAAGGCTTTCGTGGAAATGGTCAAAGAGTTCGATACCGCGGAGTACGAGTTCGCAGTCCGCGAGACTAAGACTGCTGAGGTCATCAGTGATGTTTCAACTATGAGGAGTGAGATAGGCATAATCTACCTCAATGAATTCAACCGAAAGTCCATAACAAAGCTGCTCCACTCTAATGGTATTGAGTTTTATACGCTGACAAAGTGCAGTCCCTTCGTTTATCTCTGGAAAGGACATCCCCTTGCAAAGGAGAATAAGATAACTTTTGAACAGCTCGCAGATTACCCATGTCTTTCTTTTGAACAGGGCGACAACAGCACTTTCTACTTGGCTGAGGAGCTGCTCAGCACTGCCGACTATCAGCGTACTATTAAAGCCAATGATCGTGCGACCATGCTCAATCTGATGATAGGCCTCAATGGATATACGCTGTGTTCGGGTATCATTTGCGAGGAGCTCAACGGAGATGATTATATTGCCGTGCCTTTCGATGACGAGTCCAACGAGGTAATGGAAATCGGCTACATAACATTAAAAAACGTGATACTCAGCGAAATGGCGGAAATATATATCCGCGAGATAAAAGCATATCTCGGTATAGAGTGAACCTATTACTCCGCATAAAAGTCCTGTATTGGACTTGTTATGCGGACAGGTGTATAATTAATTCATACTAAAATGATAGGAGAACTGTTATGATAGAAGTATTATGGCTCGGACGCGGAGGACAGGGTGCTTTTACTGCTGCGAAACTCCTCGGAGCTGCCTATACCATAGATGATGACAACAGATACGCACTGGCTTTCCCCTCATTCGGCCCTGAGAGGCGCGGAGCACCTGTGCGAGCTTTTACAAAACTAGATACAAAACCGGTTGTAGACAGAAGCCAGACCGAAAAGGCTGACTACATCGTTATAATTGATGATACACTTTACACCCCTCAGCTACAGGGATTTCTGAAGCCAACAGGGAAAATAATCGTAAATTCTAAGAATGATATTGACGGAACCATTACCTTCGATGCAGAAAGTTTGGCTGCCGAGTTCAGGCTCCCAACAGCAAATTCTGTGATGTTCGGACTTCTTGTGGGGATTTCGGATGTAGTTACATCGAATGAAGCAGTGGAAGCGATAAAAGGATATATGCCAGCAAAAATACAGGAGCGCAACATCAATGCACTTCTGAAGGCTGTGCAGGAGGTGGCAGAATGAGACCTTATATCAGAGAAAAAAAGGACATAACATTCGATGATGTTCCAGAGAATACATCATTTGAAGCAGGCTATCTCACTACCGTCAACAGCGGCTGGAGAAGTGACAGACCTGTTATCGATACAACTAAATGCGTAAGCTGTGAGCAGTGTTACCTCTACTGTCCAGATGGCGTTATATCAATAATAGACGGGAAGGCAGCCATTGACTACGACTTCTGCAAAGGCTGTGGAATATGTGCTAAGATCTGTAAAATAAAGGCAATTGAAATGGAGGCGGAGCGTAAATGAGCAGAAAATTCTTATCAGGTAACGAAGCATTTGCCGAGGGTATACGACTTGCCAGTCCGCAGGTTATTTCCGCTTACCCAATAACTCCACAGACTATAGTGGTGGAGCGCCTTTCAGAAATGGTCGAGGATGGCAGTCTCAAAGCCGAGTACGTTCATGTTGAGTCTGAGCACTCTGCGCTTTCGTGCGCTATAGGTGCAAGTGCAGCAGGAGCAAGAGCCTTTACGGCAACATCATCACAGGGGCTTCTCTACATGGCAGAGTGTTTATATTATGCTGCCGGCGGACGTTTTCCGATTGTAATGATGAACGCAGACCGTTCAACAGCTCTTCCATGGAACATTTACGGCGATCAGCGCGACAGTCTTTCACAACTTGACAGCGGCTGGATACAGTCATACGCAGAAAATGCACAGGAAGCTCTTGACCTTGCGCTCATGAGCTATAAAATAGCAGAGGATAAGCGTGTGCAGACGCCTTATATGGCTAATCTGGACGGCTTTGTCCTAACCCACACTTATGAAACAGTTGATATTCCAGAACGTGAACAGGCAGACAAATTCCTGCCTCCTTACGAGACAGATAATCGCATAGATTTCGAGAATCCAAAGAATATGGCATTCTCGGCAGGACCGGATACTAACTATATCTTCAAGTACAAGGAGCATAAGGGCATTCTTGCAGCGGCTGAGGTTATCAGCGAAACTGAAAATGAATTCGCTGAGATATTCGGAAGGCACTATACAGGTCTTACCGAGAATTACAGAACTGAGGATGCTGACTACATCATAGTCACACTTGGAAGTATCGCAGGACTATGCCGCGAAACTGCCGACAAGCTTCGTGAAAACGGTGTAAAGGCAGGAGTAGTGCGCATACGTTATATGAGACCATTCCCGAACAAGGAAATTGCTGATGTACTTGGAAATGTCAGGGCTTATGCAGTTCTAGAAAAGGACATCAGTTTTGGTAACGAGGGAACTGTATTCACAAATGTGAACTCAGCACTGAAAAAAGCTGGAGTAGACGTAAAGGGCTATAATTTCATAGGCGGACTCGGCGGCAGAAATATCTCAGCAGGGGACATCGAAAACATTATCACAGGCATAGCAAATGGCACGGAAAATGTCAATTTTATCGGCATAGGAGGCGAGGACAATGGCAAATAAGGTTGCAGAGAGCATATCACGTGAAGAATTTTTCTACGGACACAAAGCATGTGCAGGCTGCGGCGGAAGTCTTGCAGTAAGAGCTGCACTGAAAGTTCTCGGACCTAACGTTGTATCAGTTCTTCCCGCAGGCTGTATGTCGGCGGTTGGCTTTAATTTCCCTCAGCTTTGCTTCTCAAATAATTCTATAATTTCCACATTTGCAGGAACGGCTTCCATGCTCACAGGCGTAGAGGCAGGTTTACGCGCAAGAGGATTCAAGGATTTCACTGCAGTTGGATTTGCAGGTGACGGAGGTACTGCGGATATCGGTATACAGGCTCTTTCTGGTGCTATTGACCGGAACGACAATATCATCTACATCTGCTATGATAATGAAGCCTATATGAACACAGGTATTCAGAAAAGTGGTCTTACACCTTTCGGCGCCAAGACTACAACAACTCCAGCAGGATCGAATATTCACGGTAATATCCGTCCCAAGAAGAATATGTTCGAGATAGCAGCTGCACATGATATTCCCTATGCTGCAACTGCAAGCGTGGGTTATATATACGACTTCATTCAAAAGGTGCAGAAGGCTTCAAAGATACATGGTACCAAGTATATCCATGTTATTGCACCGTGTCCCACAGGTTGGGGAGTTGCTCCTGATGCTACAGTTGATATTGCGAAGGAAGTAGTTGACTGCGGACTATGGTATCTGGCCGAGTACGAAAACGGCTCATTCAAGCTTAATCATAAGCCAAAGGAGTTCACTGACGTTTCGGCTTACCTGAAAAAGCAGGGAAGATTTAAGCATCTCACAGATGAGGATATACAGATAATAACAGCATCCCGTGACAAGAAATGGGAGTTTATTGAAAAGAACTTTGAGTTATAAGAATATCTTATAACTCATCATAATCCATTGGTATTGGACAAATACAGAATTGTACTGTATAATGTAAACATACCAAACAGATATGAAATATATGAATATGGAGGATAAACATAATGAGCAGAGATATCAACAACAAATTCTGGGATGAGGAGCTTGAAACTCTTCCCCGTGAGGAACTGGAAAAAAGGCAGCTTGAAGATCTGAAAGAAATCGTAAAGTTTGCATATGAAAATGCACCTTACTATAAGCGTTCTTTTGATGAGGCAGGCGTAAAGCCTGAGGACATCAAGACACTCAAGGATATTGAAAAGTTCCCATTCATCAACAAGAAGACACAGCGTGACACTCAGGGTGTAGGTTCATTCCTTGGTGAGCTTGCAGCAGTTCCTGAGGAGGATGTAGTATTCATCTCGACATCATCTGGTTCGACGGGCGTACCTACAATGAGCCCATTTACGAAGAAGGACTTCGATGAGTTTCAGGACACTGAAAGCCGTTGGTTCTGGCAGATAGGAATGAGACCGAACGACCGTTACGTACACGCTCTCAATTTCTCACTCTATGTTGGTGGACCTGACGTAATTGGTGCTCAGAACCTTGGAGCATTATGTATCTGGGGCGGTACTCTTCCAAGTGAGAGACTTCTCTTCATCTTAAAGACTTATAAACCAACAATTATCTGGACTTCTCCTTCCTACGCATGGCAGCTGGGTGAAAAGGCTGTAAAGGCTGGCTACGATCCAAAGAAAGACTTCAACATTAAGAAGATTATCGTTGCAGGAGAGCTTGGTGGTTCTATCGATGCTACAAGAAAAGCTATCGAGGATCTCTGGGGTGCTGAGGTCTACGACTTTTACGGACTTTCAGATATATTCGGTGCCTGCGCTGCACAGTGCGAATACCATGATGGACTTCATATCGCTGAAAACCATATTCTGGTTGAGACTATTGACATTCATACTGGTGAGGTTCTTGAGCCTGGTCAGACTGGTGAGCTTGTATTTACAACTCTTCGCAAGCATGCTCGTCCCCTTATAAGATTCAAGACAGGTGATATCGGTCGTATTGACACTACAAAGTGCCGCTGCGGACGTACTCACGGCAGGATCAGTATCCTTGGCAGAAAGGATGATATGTTCATTGTTTCCGCTGTTAATGTATTCCCAAGCGATATCGAAGCTGTTATTCGTGAGCAGAGTGGTATCACAGGAGAATACCTTATCCGTATCTTTGAACAGGATTTCACAAGCAAGTATGCAGTAGAGATAGAAAAGAAGGCTGACAATGCCAAGACCGATGATGAGGTTGCAGAGCAGGTAAGTGCAGCACTCAAGGCTCGTACAGGTGTTAAGCCTGCAAGAGTTGTGGTTCATCCTGACGGTGGACTGAACACACGTTCAGAGCATAAGTCGAGACGTGTTATCGACGAGAGAAATATTGACTATAATATCTAATTGTTGTATAATAGAAAAGATATATGTAGGGGCGGATGTTATCCGCCCGCTTCATTTATGTAACAGGAGGAAAATATGCCAGAATTATCAAACAGAACAGAGACTTTT
>JAFZYX010000240.1 GCA_017616055.1 Ruminococcus sp. | reverse complement strand
GTTTATTCATTTTATTATTAGAAATAGTTGAAAACCGATTGACAAATTGTGAATAATATAGTATAATCAAATAGCAATGATATGTTCAAGCAACCGCAATAATACGTCGTTCAACATCTGAAACATAGTCAAACGAGTAAAAAAATGATGACAGTCAGGGGGGACGGCCTGTGAATATAGCTATATGTGATGATGAACAGAAGTATATTTCCAAGGTTAAGGAAGAGCTTTGTTCGTTACAGTCATATGAGAATGAATTCAGATTTGATGAATTTAACAGCGGAAAGGACCTGCTTGAAGATTTTTATAAAGGAAAATATGATATCATAGTCCTTGATATCGAAATGAATGGCATGACAGGTCTTGAGGTCGCCGAGTTCCTGCGTGACATTGACGAAAAGGTCATTATCGTTTTTCTTACTGGATATGAAAAATTCGCATGTCAAGGTTATGCAGTAAGAGCTTTCAGGTATATACTGAAAAATCAGCCTCGCTCCGTTTATATGAAGCAGCTTGAGGATGCAGTACGCGAATGCTACAGAAATACGCGGTATATTATTGCCTCAGACGGCGATAAGGAGGAAAAGCTATCCACGGATGACGTGTATTTTATAGAGGTATTCTCTCATAAACTGCTAATTCACACGAAAAACGGAGATTATTTTACCAAAGGCACTTTGTCAGAGTGCGAAAAACAGCTTGCCGATTTAATGTTTGTAAGGCTTGACAAGAGCAGTCTTGTAAATATCGCAAATATCGACTATATAAGAAAAAACGAAGTTATTCTCACCAATGGAACTATCTTGTTTGCGAGCCGTAACCATATAAAAAACATAAAACAATGTTTTATGGAATACAGCAGAAGCAGGTGGAGTTGATGGAGTTATCAGATATAATCATTGAATCTGTTAATTCGCTTTGCGAAGCAGGAATAGTTGTTTTTTATCTTTATAAGATGATGAAGCACAAGTTCAGGTATCAGGCGGTGTTCCTTGTGCTTGGTGCTGCCGCTATGTTTGGTGTAATAAACAGTGTGACTCTTCTTCGTGCTAATGAATGGCTGAAGATAGGTATAACGCTGACAGCAATGATAGTTATGTCCCTGATATTGTTTGAAAGCAGATTGCGGGACATTATTTTCTATTGCCTTTTATTCTGCATAGGTGTCATAGCAGCGGAGGTGCTGGCGACTGGAGCTCTTGTTCTGCTGAATTTCGGAAATCCCGACGATCTGTCATATATGGGCATGGGGCGTGTTATTGGTATGGCGGGCTCAAAGCTTTTCTGCTTCTGGATAGCTATGTATATTTCTGAATATCTTAAGCCGAAACAGCGTGAAATCCCATTCAAGAACTGGCTTCTCATCATATTTGTTCCGCTTCTGAGCATCATCACGCTCAACGGAATCTATGTCTCAAAAGAACTTGATCCACGTAAAACTGTGATATATCTCGTTTCAGTAGCAGGTATATTACTACTGAATATATTTGTTTTTGACTTTTTTGATACTTATTCCAATACGATCAAGCTTCAACTTATGGAGCAGCGCTTGAAGTCTGAGGAAGAGAATTATAAGCTTATTGAAGAGAAATATACTGAGATACGACAGATTAAGCACGATTTCAGTAACCAGTTGGCTGCTGCGAAGAGAATGTTTAGTCAAGGTGAAAGTCCCGAAGCTCTAGACCATTTGGATAAGCTTTATTCCTCAGTATTATCGGCAGGCGGTGTCTGCTATACGGGAATATCCTCAATTGATGCTATCGTCAATATGAAATGGGACCGTTCACTTCAGCTAGAAATTCCTTTTACTTGCAAGGTTGTATTTCCAGAAAAAATGGACATTGACGAGCTTCTGCTGTGTAGAATCATCGCTAATTTACTTGATAATGCCATAGAAGGTGCAGAAAACTCTTCAGCAGATGATAAATTCGTGTACATTGCTCTTATTCAGAACAGCAACAAGTTGCGTATCTGCGTTATGAACTCATCAGATGAGGTTGACGCGGAGCATCTAAGAACAAAGAAAAGCGGATATGGTCACGGTATCGGCGTGAACAGCGTAAAGGACGCTGTAAAGCAGCTTGACGGTATTTTTTCGTTTAAGTGGGCTAATGGTATATTTACAGCCGATATTATGATAGCATACAATTGATATCATACTTGCACATTTCTTTACTAATCATGAACAAAATATGAATAAAAATCGCATTTCACGTCTAAAAAATCACATTTCACGCTTTAATCTTGATTTGAACGCCCCGATACGGTATTATTAAAAGTAGTCTGCACCGTCTGAATGCAGACATCTATCCACAGCAAAAGCTGTGGATACTCCGCTTATTATCGCGGAGCTTCGATATTGCCATCGGGAATTTATCTCACCCCTGCTGACAAAGAAGGAGTATCCGTGATAGAAAAATTAGCATTGAAAACTGCGGTTTTCTTTTCAAATAATAGAATCATCGACTCGGATGATGTAAAAGCTTATGCTTTTGGGTTGGAGATATTGTTCTCCACCATTATTAATTTTGCTGTGGCGCTTGTTATTGCAGTACTTACAGGTGAATTCCTTGCATTTGCACTTTTTTTTGCTTCATTTATTACTTTAAGGTTGAATGCTGGAGGATTTCATGCAAAGACGCACATAGGCTGTACGTCGGTGCTTGCTTTTGCACTTCTTATGTATGTTGCAGCACTTAAGTATATGCCTGCCACTGCAAAAAACATTTCAGCGGCGATATCCCTGATTATTTCTTCACTAACAATACTTGTGTTTGCGCCCGTTGAACATCCCAATAATCCTCTTTCCACCAAATCAAGACTGAAACTCAGGAAAAAGGCCATTTTACTTTTGTGTATTTGGTCTGCGCTCTGTATATTATTATTTTTTTTACGTCCCGATATGTCGTTTTACATAGCGTCGGGAGTTTTGCTTTCAGCTGTGTCTATGCTTGCTGAAAAGATAAAAATGTCTTTGATGAGAGAAATATAAATGGAAGGAAGGTCATGATTATGAAATTATTGAGATCGTTCATGTTAAAATATGGTTCAATTATTGCAGTTGCTGCACTTACAACGGGGAAATTAGCAGCGAACCAAGCTTGTTGGTTCTTTTTCAATCAGCCTAAAGTTCCCGAATGTATGAAGAAATATATAAAAGAATAACAAAAAAATGCGCGGAATCATTGATCCGCGCATTTTTTTGTTTATATAAGAAAGTAGATTAGATTGATATTTTGACTTGTCATTTCTTGCTTTTTTATGCACATAAATTGCTTTTTTTACTGTATAATCTTTACAAATCTGTACTAATGGTGTATATTGTAGTTGAAAACGAATAATATAGAATGGGAAAATGGAGATTTTTTATCCTACTTCAATAAAAGGAGGATAGCCAAAACACTGAGATATAAGAAAAAGAAAAAAGTATAATGAGGAGTGATTTTTTTGAATTTGAAAAACTTTAAAAGAGTAGTCAGCGGTACAGTTTCTGCGCTTATGATCGCATCGAGTTTACCGACAACTACAGCTGTAAATGCTGCTGATCAACAGACAAGAGGAAATATCGGCGGTTATGACTACGAAATGTGGAATCAGAACGGTCAGGGCAACGCTCAGATGAACCCGAGCGCAGGCTCATTCACCTGTTCATGGAGCAATATTGAGAACTTCCTTGCACGTATGGGCAAGAATTTCGACAGCCAGAAGAAAAATTACAAGGCTTTCGGAAACATAGTTCTTACATACGACGTTGAGTATACACCTCGCGGAAACTCTTATATGTGTGTATACGGCTGGACAAGAAACCCTCTTATGGAATACTACATCGTTGAAGGCTGGGGCGACTGGAGACCACCCGGAAACGATGGCGAGAGAAAGGGTAATGTAACTCTTAACGGAAATACTTACGAGATTGCAAAGACAATGCGTTATAACCAGCCATCTCTCGACGGAACAGCAACATTCCCACAGTATTGGAGCATAAGAACTACAAGCGGTTCAGCTAATAACCAGACTAACTATATGAAAGGTACAATAGACGTATCAAAGCACTTTGATGCATGGTCACAGGCAGGTCTTGATATGTCAGGAACTTTATACGAAGTATCTCTCAACATTGAGGGCTACAGGTCAAACGGTTCTGCAAATGTTAAGAGCGTAACAGTTACCACAAACGCAACTGATGACCAGATGGGTCAGGAATCACAGGGCGGCGGTAATGCAGGCGGCGGCTTTGATATGGGAGGCGGCCAGCAAGGCGGCTGGGACATGGGAGGCGGCCAGCAGGGCGGCTTTGACATGGGTAACTTCGATTGGAGCCAGTTCCAGGGCGGCGGTAACGCAGGCGGCTGGGATATGGGCGGCGGCCAGCAAGGCGGCTGGGACATGGGAGGCGGCCAGCAGGGCGGCTTTGACATGGGCGGCGGCCAGCAGCAGGGCGGCAATAATGGCGGCGGTGCTGCAGCTACAGACAAGCTTATAAAGATAATGCCTGTAGGCGATTCTATCACTAATGGTGACGGAGAAACAGGCGGATATAGAAAATACCTCTACGATGCTCTTACATAGAAGGGGTACAAGATAGATATGGTTGGTCCTAATGGCAAGAACAGCAATCAGGCTAACGGAATCACATATGACGACAACCACGCAGGATACAGTGGATATCAGATAAAGGAAGTTCCAAGCTGGGGACAGCAGCAGGGCGGTAAGGGAAGCTTGTATAACGAGCTTAAGAACGCCAATGCTGTTAAGCAGGCTCAGCCTGATATCATACTTCTTATGATCGGTACTAATGATCTGACAGCTAATCGTTCAATGGATGCTTGTGCTTCTGATCTCCGTGCTATGCTGGATTATATGCTTGCAGATATGCCATCTGACGGTATGATTTTCCTCTGTTCTGTTCCTGAGCACACAGCATACGGCGGAAATACTCAGAAGATAGGAAACTACAATAACACTGTAAAGCAGGTTGCTGAGGAGTATGCAAGTAAGGGTAAGAATGTTAAGTTCGCAGACGTTCACGGCTGTCTTGACGGTATGAACGATATCGGCGGCGATCAGCTCCACCCCAATGGCGGCGGCTACAAGAAGATAGGAAATTTCTTCGCAGGCGTTATCGAGGATTACGTTGCAGCCTCTGCACCTGTAGTCACAACAACAACCACAACAACAACTACTACAACCACCACAACAACTACTACAACCACAACACCTACTCCAACTACAACCACAACACCTACTACAGAACCACCAACAACAACTACTACAACTACAACACCTGCTCCTGAGATAAAGGTTACAAAGGCAGGAGACGCAAACTGTGACGGTGCGATTGATATGGGCGATGCAGTTCTTATTATGCAGTCACTTGCAAATCCTGACAAGTATGGTATAGGCGGAACAGACGAGCACGCTATTACAGAGCAGGGCAAGGCTAATGCAGACGTTTATACAGAATCCAAGGGAGTTACATCGAATGATGCACTCAAGATACAGCAGTTCCTCCTTGGTATTATCAAAAGTTTATAAGACATAATTTACCTTATACCGGAAAAAGGCATAAAGAAGTGATTTCTTTATGCCTTTTTCATGTGTTGTACCAGACATGGTACAGTTCAAGTAGTTGGAATTTCACAGATGGAGTATTTAAATAATCTGCATTGATGCAGTATTATACCACTGAAAGGTATGTATTATATAATGATATGAAAAAGACAACCTCTCTCCCCTATTTGATAGTGACAATACTCACTTGATAGGTGACAAATCTCATTTAAAAAGTGACAGATGACATGTTACAAAAGGCTTCAGTATGTGATATCATAATGACAGTGAAGAACACGGATAACAAAATTCAAAAAACAGGAGGTGAAAAATCAGGGGGGAGTTGTTATTCAGGTCTGTTCACAAGAGAAAATTTAATTTTATTTAAATGGAGGTTGTTATTATGAAAAATTATTCAAAGAAAATGTTAGCATTAGTACTCGCAGCTCTAACTCTGCAGAATGGTATTACAGCCATTACAGCAGGTGCTGCCGAAACATTATCACTTGAGTCCGAATTTAAAACTGGTGTATTTGAAGAAATGGAACTTGACCTTTCCAAGGAAGAACAGGTTTTATTTAAGAAGGGTGAACCGGACAACCTAAAACCTTCTATCATTAACGAACTGAATATGGAACCTATCTTCACTTTACCTTCTTCCGTTGAAACAGGTCCATACGCTATAATAATCACAGAAAAGAAGCTTGACTTCGAAATCAAGCAAGAATTTGAAAAGAACAAGACAAAGACAAAGGAATATGAGGAGTTGTGTAAGCAGATAGACATAGCTCTCGAAAATGGTCCTGTACTTTTCTGTATTGGTGTAACCAAAAATGATGCTGGAAAGATTTCTACTATACTTTCACAGGATTATGAGCTTGAGATTGTCAGAAGTCAAGGTAACATTTCTGTAAGCGTTACCAATGATAAGGATGCGTACATACTAAGATACGGTGAAACTGTAGATCTCGGTGTTACAGTAACGGGCGGTTTCGGTACACTTTCTTATCAGTGGTACAAGGATGGAAAAGTTATAAAGGGGGCAACTGCTGCAAGTTATACAGCAACAGAGGTCGGTAAGTATACTTGTAGAGTTACTGACTATATTGGTTTTAAAGCTACCTCAAAGGCTGTCAATATTGTATCTACACTGTCATTCACAAAACTTCCTGAAGATGTATACATCTCAGAGGGTGGAAGCGGAGAGATGAATGTCGAGATATCAGGTGGTCTTGCCCCATATACCTATCAATGGTATAAAGACGGCGTTGAGATAAATGATTCAAATTCTGCTACATTTACCGTTACTTCTGCAGGAAACTACAACTGTAAGGTTACCGACTCTCTTGGTCAGGAGATAACTGGAAGATATGGAACAGTCTACATCGTAGATGATCTCATAATTTCCTCAAATCTCAGTGAAATGGTGATAATGCCTGCAAGCGGGACAACGCTTCGAGTAACTGCAAATGGTGGAAAATCACCTTATTCCTATCAGTGGTACAAGAACGACGTTGCTATAAATGGTGCAAAGAACCAGAGCTATGGTGCTTTATCTGCGGGTAGCTATTATTGTATCGTTACAGACAATTCGGGCCAGTCTGTAAAGAGCAAGACATGCGAAGTTATTGCAAAGCTTGCTATTACGCTCCAGCCGGAGTCAAAGACAGTAGCAAGTGGAAATACTGCACCTCTAGCAGTTGGTATGAGCGGTGGAAAGTTGCCATATACCTATCAGTGGTACAGAAATGGTTCGGCTATAAGCGAAGCAACTGAAAGAGTATACTATGCAGCATCATCTGGTAATTATTATTGCCTTATCAAGGATGCTTCGGGACAGAGCATTACTACAAATACAGCTATAGTTACAGTAGCAAATGCAATAAGGATCACTTCACAGACCACAAATTATCCAGCCATAACTCCAAGTGGTTCAACAAAGCTCTTTGTTAACGCAACAGGCGGCTACGGAAGTCTCAGCTATCAGTGGTACAAGGATGGAACAGCTATAAGCGGTGCTACTACAAGTACAGTTACAGCAACAGCTACAGGTAGATATTACTGTGTTATAAAGGATACACTCGGACAAAGCGCAACTTCATCGACTGTTACTGTAGTAAATGTCATAACCATTACAGGACAGACTGGGGCTTATCCCGTACTTACATCGGGCAGTTCAGTTTCATTATCAGTTTCAGCAACAGGTGGTTACGGAAGTCTCAGCTATCAGTGGTACAAGAACAATTCAGCTATAAGTGGCGCAACTTCAAAAACATATTCAGCAACAGCAGCCGGTACTTATTACTGTAGGATAAGCGATTCTATCGGTCAGATAAAATATACAAGCAATATAATCGTAGTAAATAAGCTTAGCATCTCTTCACAGTCAGGAAGTGTAACTATCAGTGAAGGTAGCAGCACAACACTTTCAGTAAACGTTTCTGGTGGTTACGGTTCAATCAAATACCAGTGGTATAAGGATGGAACAGCTATAAGCGGTGCAACATCGAGAACATATACAACAAAGACAGCAGGAAAATATTACTGCAAGATAACAGATCAGGCTAATCAGAACGTATCTTCATTAACTAAGGTGGTAACAGTAGTTTCTTACCGTATAACATCACAGCCTCAGAGCGGTGTTATCGCTTCAGATAGAGGCTACAAGCTATCAGTTGCAGTTGCTGGCGGCACAGCACCTTATAAGTATACATGGAGAAAAGACGGAGGTTATATAGGAAACGAAGCAAATCTAACAGCATATGAACCAGGTAAGTATTACTGCACTATTGTTGATGCAAATGGCAAAACTCTCACAAGCGATACTGCTACACTTACAAAGAATTACCTTAGATTTACAAACACATTTCCCACATATGCAGAAAGAGAAGGCAGTTATTATCATCTTAAGGCCGGTGCAGCAGGCGGCTCGGGCAAGCATTATTACTACTACTGGCAGAAGCTTGCGGCAGGTTCAAATGAGTGGGTATACACAGACTGTCACGACGCAGAACTCTATGTATATGCTCCGTCAGCAAAGGGCGACCGCTACAGATGCTGCATTACCTGTGAGTATTCATATGAACCCGGATATGCATACCTCTGGGGGCCTGTGATATACATGGCTGACCCGATGTCACTGACAACAAAGTCACAGTTCTACAGCACATACGGATACCTTACGGTAAATGGTAAGGAAGGCTTTGGTTCATATACAGTCAAGTGGTACAAGAGGACTGCAGAGGAAAAAGATAATTATAAAAATGCAACACTTATATCTTCCTATTATACAAGTGATATCTCAAACATCAACTACACAGTATATAAGAGCAAAACAACATCAGGAAAATATGAACATACAGAATTTTACTGGAATTCTATCTACGATAACGGATTTAAAACTTATAAATACTCTAATTATGATCTATATACCTGTGAGATAACAGATGCAACAGGAACAACAGTAAAGACTTCAGAGTTTTATGTGGATATAGACAGATTCAGATAATACTGCACTAAAAGCAAAAAGATAAAGAAATCTCCCCGGACTTCTCAATAGTGGTTCGGGGAGAGATATTCTGTGTGGTTTTGAGTTGCATTATTACAGAAATAAAAGTTACATCAAGAGAAAATAAACAATAATACTGAGGCATGTAAGATACACTAATTAATTACAAATGGGTTCATTGCTATATCTATTATTTATGTTATTGTATTATCTTCGATATCATGATGTTATATTCCTCATGGCTCTTTTTTAACAAAGCATAATCGTGAGCTCCGCCTTTTTTCTCGAAATAAGAGAATGGATGCCCTTCTTTTTTCATTTTTTTTGCAAAACGCCTTGCAGGAATATTCATCATATCATGAGTTCCAGAAAACATAGTAATATGCGGAAGTCCTCTGATACTGCCTTTTGTGGCATCGGCTCGATATTCGCTTACGTCCAGGTCTCCGAGCCAAAGCTCGCTTATCTTGCTTATAGGGAAAAGTCCTAAGATAGCGTCATTCTTTTTGATATATTCCGCTCTTTTCCGCTCTTTTTCATTCATTTCACCGATTATGAAGCCGGGAGAGATAAGTATT
>JAFZYX010000239.1 GCA_017616055.1 Ruminococcus sp. | reverse complement strand
TTGATCAGTTTTCCAAATATCATTATTTCATAGGATTACGTGAAGAAGGTAGGTATAATTATTGTTGGGTTACTGGTGAAAAGTTTGATTATAACAAAAATGTGGCAGGAGCCGATGGTCAATATAATCAAATACATTATATGGTTACAAGTATAAATATGGGCGAACCTTATATCCATGTGTGGGCCGATCATGATGATTTTATTCGTGGTGACAGGTGGGATTATACAAATTCCGGTTTCGTATGTGAATGGGATACAATAATCAAATAATATATGCATAATAAAATAGTTTTTATATTATTAATAATCGGAATTGTAATTGTAATATCTCTTATTCCAATAAAACATATTTCTCAAAAAAGTTTAAAGGAAATACAGTTGATTGAACAAGAGCAATTAGTACAATTTACAAACGACGGAATCCTGAAAGATTCATCAGATAGAGAAAAATACTTGGATCAAATAGAAGAATACCTTTCGTCTCATAAAACAAAGTTATTTATCAGCCAAATATACCGGAATGAAAATTCAATTACAATACGGCTATATTCCGGCGTACATTATACAATTTACCCCAAAGTTAAAGGGGCAAAATAGCCACTTATGAACTGCTGTAAATATTATTAAAAACGGCATATCAAGCAGAATAAAAAGCCATAATATAGTACGAAAGCGTTCCATTTCGAGTACGAAAACTAAACAAAAAATCTGCCCGCATAGGCAGCAGAACATACAAATCCATTCTTAGTATGCTTCTGCTATCTACACGGGCAGTTGTTTTTATATCAAGATTTATGAATATTAATTTTGCAACAATTACACTGTCGCTGTACAACCTGGTATTGAGATTTTATCTCCTACTTCTTTTTTAGCTTAATAACATTAAAAAATCGGAAGTTTTTATTTATATTTGAAAACTATCACTTGAACATTTTTTCGTAGTACTCAGGACTATTTTCAGTTCCCATTCCACTCATTTCAATGATACACATAAGATCCTCATCAAGCTTTCTGACATAAAAGTATTCATACTGCTTTTCATCATCATATACTATTCTGACAACTTCGCGCAGATACTCTTCTTCACCAAGCTTTGCCTTGGTTCTGTCTTCAAATGAAAGTTTAACGTCGTCATCATCTACTAAGTTTTCCAAGAAAGCCTTAAAATCGTCAAGATATTTTTCCTCAGTGTAATCACTTTCATCAGGAGCACCGAGCTTTGTATTCAAGAAAGAGAATGCTATACTGTCATTATCGGTGTAGTAATAGCTATCCCATGCTCTTGCCATTTCGCGGTTCTCATCCTTTTCCTCAAAGCACTGATATAATATACTGCTCTTTACGGCTTGCAACTGACTTTCGGGAATAGCCTCAAAGTCTTCAGGAATGCTCATATTTATATTTGCATACTCATTTGTATATACGCCTTCCTTAAAGATTCCCTTAGTATATTTTGTACCATCAGTAGGATCTATCTCAGGCTCCTGCTCATAAGTTTCAGAACCGCCAACTGGGATAGGTTCCTTACGAGGAGTGAAGCCTTCACCATACTTCAATCCGAATCCTTTTTCAAGCCAGCATTTATCAGTACCGATCTGTTTAACAGAGCTATACCAAGGTGACGGAAGCTTACCAGTGAAATCTGCACAACCACAGAGGACGTCTGAAATACCCTTGCCTTCAGATCCTGGAAGGTAGCACATTACGACACTATCCCAGTTATTGAAGTCTCCCTCATCAATGATAACATTTCTGCCAGCAATAATGCAGGTAACAATCGGCTTTCCAAGACCCTTAGCTTCACTCATGGACATACGGTTTTTCTCAAGGCCAAGCTTGCCACAGAGCTCAAGATCCTCTGTATCACCATTCCACTCAGAGTATACCTGCTCACCCACAACATTCAGAACCACATCAGCATTTTTAGCTTCTTCAGGATTTGTAATTACTTTGATACCGTAATCATCTGCATATGTCTTGAAAGCTTCAAGAACAGTAGTAACACCTGGAATCTTCTTTGTATAGCTTACAGCCCAGTCAAGAGTCCAGCCGCCGCACTGTACACTTGCGTCATCTGAAGCTGGTCCAATGATATAAACGGATGTACCCTCCTTTAGCGGGAGTACATTGTTGTCATTCTTGATAAGAACAAGACTTTCCTCAACCATTTTCTCAGCAATACTCCTGTATTCCTGTGAGCCTACTTCCTGCTGTTTGGTTTCAGATTTCTCAAAGAGCGGATCGTCGAATATGCCGTTTTCCATTTTAACCTTAATGATACGTCTTACAGCGTCGTCAATGCGTTCCTCTGTAATAGTACCTTTTTCTACAGCGTCGATGATGATATCTCTTGCATCATCGTATTTCTCAGGCTCCATAAGCATATCGATACCAGCGTTTATAGCAGCAACCACCTGCTCTTCGAAAGTCTTATTCGGGATATGGTGAATGGATTCCCAGTCACTGACAATAAAGCCTTCAAAGCCCATTTCTTCCTTGAGTTTCATGATGTATTTTTTGTTTTCATGCATTTTTACACCATTGAGCATACAGTGACTTATCATTATTGTCTGCGTTCCTGCATCTATCATGTCCTGATAAACCTTGAGAAGCTTGTCTATCTCTTCATCGTTTAGAGTAGCCTCACCTCTATCTATAAGGAATCCTTCCTCGCCTTTTCCATACTCAGCACTGCCCTCTGCAAAGAAGTGCTTAGCACATGAGATTCCTCCGCCTGCAATATATCCCTTGATATAAGCAGAACCAAGGTCCGAGATTATGTCGAGATCTGAACTGTAACACTCATATGTACGTCCCCATCTCGGGTCATCGGACTGTGTTACAACTGGGAAGAAGTTCCAAGGAATATGGCAAATCCTTGCTTCGTCAGCAACTGCCATTCCCATCTTATATGTAAGATCAGGATCATTTGCAGCTCCGACACCGATATTATGTGGGAATATTACAGAATTAAGGCAGTATCCTACGCCATGCGAATGGTCGCTTCCGTAAACGAACGGAATCCCTGCAGTTGAATTGATAGCCCCCTGCTGAAGTTTGTTTGTGATATCCTGCCATTCCTCAGCTGTTCTTTCCGAACCTGTATCCTCACCGAGAATGCTACCGTAATCATTTTCCTTCATTATGAGCTCAGGATCCATTTCCACCGTATAAATAGCTGGCTGAACCATCTGAGATGCCTTCTGTTC
Source organism: Ruminococcus sp. (assembly GCA_017616055.1). GTDB lineage: Bacteria > Bacillota > Clostridia > Oscillospirales > Ruminococcaceae > Ruminococcus. Next base: position 15,562 of record JAFZYX010000239.1, on the reverse strand, counting down.
GAGTGTGAGCTGTGAAACGATCTCTTCCGGAGTCATTGAAGCGTACTTTTCATACTTAAATGTTCCATCATCGTTTACAACCTCCTGTGCTACGGTCGTTGTATCGTTCTTATCGTCAGTCTTGTTTTTTTCTGCACAAGAAATTGACGATAAAAGCAATGCAATTGGTAATAACAGTGATAATGCTTTTTTCATGACTTTCTCCTTTTTGATTTCAGATAATTATTGCGTATTAAGCTTTTGTCAAAATTTAAACGATATTGCAATTATATCATAGAATACGCAATAGGTCAACAAACAAAAGGTGAAAATCATTTACAAAATGTTTACAATTGTAGTCGCACATTTCAGTTACATTAAACGTTATACTATGCAGAAGAGTAATCTGCTCTCTGGTTATCAATCTTATATCCATGGAGGTATATTTATGAATTTCAAGAAGATAATTGCAGCTGCAGCTGCATTAACTATAGCAATACCTGCAATTTCAGTATCATTGATCTCAAATGCAACACCCCCTATAGACAGTAATAACATCATATCGGGTGATGCTAACATTGACTATGTTTTCAATCTTGCTGATATAGTATTATTCCAGCGCTGGTTAAAGGGCGATAAAGGTTTATTCACACCTTACAACGAACCCGGACCAGGTGCAGACACTAATAATGACGGCAAATACGACATATTTGACCTTATAGCCATGAGAAGACTTCTTATTAGTGATATCATATCTGCTCCCGAGCCGAGCTTTGCTCCGAAAGCACAGAATCTTTGTGCTGGCATCAAAAGTTCTCCACAAACGTCGGGCATAGCTTTGACAGATGCCAACAATGATCTTGAGTTCATTAACAGCCAAACCAATTTCACTATTGACCTTTTCAAAGCTACATACAATGAAAACAAAGGTCAAAACGACCTTATCTCACCATATTCGGTAATACAAGCACTCGGCATGACCGCCAACGGTGCAAACGGTAAAACTCTAAAAGAAATGGAAAATGTTCTCGGCGACGGTATGAATATTTCCTCTCTCAACCGTTACCTTAGAGGCCAGCGAGAAAGTACAGTAAACACAAGCGACAGGGCCAAATGGTCATTCAGCACCGCTAATTCCATTTGGGCAATAAACAACAGGAACCTTATTCAAGTCCTCCCAAGCTTTATACAGAATTGCGTGGACTACTATAATTCAGAATTCTATATTGCTTCCTTTGATGAATCCACAGTCGAAGATGTAAACAATTGGGTAAACGAAAAAACTAAGAAGATGATACCCTCAATACTTAACGCAATCGAACCTGACGATGTTATGTATCTTGTAAATGCAGTCGCATTCGAAGCTGAATGGAACGAACCATACGAGAAATATATGGTCAAGAATTCAAAGTTTACTGCAGCAGACGGAACTGAACAAGATGCAGAAATGATGTCAAGCTATGAGAAATATATATGTGATGATAACACACAGGGAATTATTAAGGAATACAGTGGCAGGAGATATGCCTTTGCTGCCCTTCTTCCCGAAGAAAGCACATCTTTAGATAAGTATATAGATGAGCTAACATCCGAAAAGCTCAATTCTCTCCTCAAACAAACAAATATGACCTATGAAAAGGCAGACACCAAACTTCCAAAATTCAAATTCGAATATGAAAATGAACTCAATGACGAACTTATTGATATGGGAATGCCTACAGCCTTTTCACATAATGCTGATTTCTCTAATATGTCTGCTATAGCTGATATCAATCCAATCTACATCGGTTATGTTAAGCACAAAACCTTTATCGATCTCGACGAAAACGGTACTAAAGCAGCAGCAGCGACTATAGTTGCAATGAAGAATGAATCATTTATAGCAAAGCCTGAAAAGGAGCTAGTTTTTGACAGACCTTTCGTATTCTGCATATTCGATACAGAAACAAATATTCCTATATTTATCGGAGCACTTAATTCATTAAGTTAATTTTAAGCTTTTTTTAAGCTTTGTTTGCTATAGTTTATGTGTAAAAAGCCGTATCTGCACATAAACGGCGCAAACGATTTCCTAAGTAAGGGGAAACACTCAGGTACCGTATCTTTATGATACGGTTTTCCTGTATATACAGAATTATAACAAAAAAGCTTAAAAATATAATATATCTACTCATTGCAGTTGCTTTATTCATTATAATATGTTATAATTAATTTTATATAAGATTTCCTAGAAGAAGGGGGCGAGCTCGTGTCAGTAGATATCAATGAGCAGTACGACAAAATATACCGCTACTGCTTTCTTCGCGTTAGACACAAGGAAACCGCCGAGGATATTACTCAGGAAACCTTTCTTCGCTACCTCGAACACCCACACTATAACAGCGTTGACAAGACTTTGCAGCTGCTGTACACCATCGCAGGCAATCTCTGTTTCGATGAATTCCGCAGAAAGAAAACCACAGAGCTTACAGATACGGAGGTCTCAGCCGATAACGTCGAGGAAAACGTACTTTCGGGAGTGGATCTGAAGCAAGCAATGAACAGACTTTCTGCTGAAGACAGAGAGATTATCCTTCTGCGCTTTGTAAACGAAGTGCCCGTGAATGTTATCGCAAAGCTGTACAACATCTCTCGCTTTGCGCTCAGCCGCAGGATAAACCGTATCCTGAAAACGCTGCATGAATATCTGGGAAGGGAGGAGCTTATATGACAGAAAAAGAAAAAAGCGCTCTAAAAGAAGCCTTCGGCTTTGAAGAACCCGACAGAAAAGATGCGTTTATTCAAGAGTTTGTAAAACTTGAACGTCACAATAATAAAAAAACTTTATTTCCATTTGTTATAAAATTTGTAGCTGCGGCCGCTGTGATGACCGCCGTTATTGGAAACGCTGTTTTAATGCCTAAAGATATTAAGAATCTTGAAAACGACAACATAATAGCAGAAATCAATGATGAAACAATGACTGTCAAGAAAGATGAAACTACGACTGTCAAGAAAACTGATAAAGCCGAGACAGCAACAACACACATTACCACAACAAAAGTAAAAAAGACATCATTGACCACTGTTATCTCCACAAATACTAGTAAAACTGCTGTTTCAGATGCAACAACCATTTTAACAACAGTCAAAGATACAACCGTTGCCACTACAGATTCCCAAAACTTAAATACAACCACTACAGTCAGAAGCGAAGCCGAACATGAATCCACTAGGGTGAACGAACAGCAAGAGAAAACAGATTCACCTTCTGGCATACACCACCGTGATTTGACAGTATCAGTCGATAAGAATTATCCTCATCGCGAAAAGACTATCACTGAAGATCAATTATTAAATATTGGTTCAAATAGTCCAGTAACTTCTAATGATCCTTCCTCTGATGAATCGTTTCAGCCAAAAGATAGCAGTAAAAGCGGTATAAATATAGACATTTCAGAAATGTATAACAATTCCTGCGCCGTAGTACTTGCAAATCTTGACGAAATAGTGTATACTTCAATAGGCGGCAAAGCTTTCACAGCAGAAAACATAACTGTCACCCAAGTTTACAAGGGTGATATTCAAGAAAACGACAGAATCACAGTATTTTTCAAAGGTGGTTTTATACCTGCCGAAGAATACTCAGAGCTATACGGATTTCCGCCAATGCCTAATCAGGATGAATACTCTGTAAAAGTCGCAGGCGAAAGCGGCGGCGACCAGAAAGAAGGAAAATCTTATATTTTCTTCCTGAAAGGCAGTGGAGAAACGCTTCCCAATGGGGCTTATGAGCCTATCAATATGGGTAATTTGTCCGTTTTTGAATTACAGCAGAACTTATGCAGATCTGTCGGAGATGGAAACCTGATGTTTACAATTTCACAAATTGAAAGCGGATTCTGATATATTTTTTCCGAAAAAACAACTTTTCGGATTTCCCAAAAAAATATTTATGTTTTTTGTCACATTTTTCTTTCCCGATTCGTATATTAATATGAAAACGTTAATAAATGAAAGGAAGTCTTTTTATGAAACATCACAAGCTTCTGGGTTTACTTCTTGCTGCTACAATAACAGCTGGGAACATGTTGCACATGTCTGTAAGCGCCGCCGTAACAGGTGACATAAACGGTGACGGTTCTGCAGATTCTACAGACTTGTCATTACTGCAGGGTTATGTTCTCGGTAATTCCGAGCTTACTCAAACACAGACCAAGACCGCTGACATAAATGGTGATGGCAAAACCGACGTATATGACGTTGTAAAATTGAGAAAAACTATCCTCGCTTCCGATAGGTCAATAAAGTATACCGCTGTTACCGATAAGATTACCACCGGATATACAGACGCTTTCAAAAAGCTTAGCGTCAATGACGGTGGAAGTGCAGTTACCTCAACAACCGAGTTGAAAACTGCTCTTTCTCCATATCTGAGCGAAGCTCTTGTGAATAATTACCTCACAAAATATAATGACACATTTTTCTCCCAGTCCGTACTTCTTGTAAAGCCAGTATTTCTGACTTCTTCAAACTATCAAAAGAAAAAGATATACACTACTGCTGAATGCGGCTGCAGTTCAAGCTATGCTGGAACCTATACAACAAAAAATGTTACCTCATATCTGAATATAAGAGTCGAACATTCAGCAGCTTCAGAGTCCATAGGCAGAATACCGCCAAACGCTATTATTCCTGTAAGTTATGGCAACGGACAATGGGCTCACGTTACATATGATGGTATCTCAGGCTATGCAAATATGGACTATATGCAGAAAATCTCCGAGCCTGCACCGTCCTATGAATTCATACCAGATTTAAAAGTTGATTCTATTAAGTATTCAGCTGGAAAGCTAAATATCACCGCAAGCGAGTTTAAGTCAACAGCTACAGACTTCGCTCCTGCGATTTTAATTCAAACAACTATTTCAAAGAAAGACTACTACGCAAACGGAACAACTTGGTCAGTAACTATAACTCAGCCACCAGAGCTGAAATATGACTATCCGCTTGCAAAAGCTCGTCTTGACGCTGTAGGTTGGGATCTGCAGGCAGCCTTCAAGTCTGCAGCCGCAACGACCTATTACGGACAGAAGCCTGATATGCCACAGACAACTGATTACTCTCTTGAATGGTACGCAGACTATGGCTTCACTAACGGAAAAGGCAACTGCTACGTAATGGCTGCGATGTTCTGCGAAATGGGCAGACTTCTTGGCTACGATGTACATCTTATTTCTGGAAAAGTACCGCTAAAGGATGGTTCTATGGGAGCACATTCATGGACCGAAGTCAAGATTGGCGATACTACCTATGTTTGTGACCCGGATTTCGCACATGAAACGGGTAACAACGGATACATGATAACATATGGTCAGTCTGGAACATGGAGATATGTAAAAGAATTGGTAATGGACTGATCAAGGAGGATAAAATATGAAAAAAGTAATTGCAACACTCACATTCATTGCAGCACTCACTCTCGCAGGCTGTGGAAATGTAACTCCTTCAGCTGACGTTGAACCAGCAACCACAACTCAGGCTGCCAAGGTTAAAGTTGAGGATACCACATCAGAAGACAAAATGAAACTCATAGGTGACAAGGCTACAGGCAGTTCTGTATTTATTATCACTGTTGACAACAAAACAGGCAAGAGCATCAAGGGGTTCTCTGTTAAGACAGGTTCTGAAGAAAAGTTCCCAAGCAATATGCTCCAGGATAACGACCCATTCATTAAGAATGAAAGACGTAAGCTCTACTACGTTCCTGTCAACAGCGAGGGCTACGCTATCGGTAACAGTGACGCTATAGCAAACGAAGAATATATCATAAAGATAGATTTCAGCGATGACAAGACAGCAGTTCTCCACCAGTTCCCTTTTGGTGACCTTGATAGCTGCGAACTTCATCTTGACAAGGAAGTGGCTTATATAGAGTATACTTCAAAGCTCTCCGATCAGAAGGTTAGCACAAAGGAAGCTGAAAACATGATAGCTTCAATGGAAGCTGAACAGGAGCCAACAACAGAAAAGAAAAAGGTTACTGAGCCAGCATATACTCAGCCTGTTTATGAAGAGCCTGTGTATACTCAGGCACCAACAACACAGTACGTTGCTCCAACAACAGAATACGTCGAACCTACTACAGTTTACATAGAACCTGAAACTCAGGCGCCCGAACCTACTGAGGCTGTTATTGAAACTCCTACAAGTCCAGATGGCGGATGTATAGGAGGCCAGGGCGGCGGAGCACTCACATGGTAAACGGTCGTGTGCTCTATCTGAGCCGTATAAAAGCATTAGCCTGTATCGCTGTAGTTGTTCTGCACACATTCTTCACAGCCGCAAATTTTGCGGCTGTTCCATATCAGCTTCGCACCATGTCAGCCGTAAGAAACTGTATGATGTGGGCTGTACCATGTTTTGTTATGGCTTCGGGAGCACTTCTCCTAAACAGTAAAAGAATACTTACACCGAAAAAACTGTTCGGAAAGTATTTTCTTAGGATGGTATTTGCTCTTATAGTATTCTCTTTGCTTTTCTCGATATTTGACGCTTTTACGACTGCTCACTATACTCCTTTTGAGACTTTAAAAGACGCTTTCAGTGATATATTCCTTGGAACCGGATGGCCGCATATGTGGTATATCTACCTGATGATGGCGATATATCTACTGCTTCCTTTTTACAAGATCATATGCGATCATGCTTCAGCGTCAAAAATAAAATATCTGATTCTGTTATATACTGTATTCCTTTCGCTGATACCATTTATCGAAACTATATCGGGGAAAAAGCTTCCTTTTTATATATGTGTTTTCAGCATTTATCCTCTTTATCTTTTCTTTGGACATGCACTACATACAGGCATAATAAAACTGCCTAAAAATGCTTCAGGAATAATGTTCCTCATATGCACCGGAATCACAGCAATGCTTACAGTATACGCTATGTCAGTGGAAAAAAGCTCGCCAGAAACAAGCCAGCGAATGATATCATTCCTTAGCGTTTATTCGTTCCCGATCTATGCTGCAGCTTCAATAGGAGCTTTCTCGTATATCCGCAAAACAAAAAATACGCCTGTTCCTGTTCTCGATACTATAGCATCAGAACTTGACAGCTGTTCATTCGGTATTTATCTGCTCCATATGGCTGTACTTAAATTCATATTTGCTGTTTTAAAGTTCAATCCCTTCGAACATGGTGGAACAATAACTATTATTGGAATATGTATATTAACTCTTGTTATTTCCTATGCACTGACAAGACTTCTTAAGTTCGTTCCATGTATTAAAAAGCTTATTTGACTAAAAGCTCCCTTGGTTGGGAGCTTTTTAATACTGTGAGGTAAATAATGAAAACAATTGATATTGATAACTTCAGTCGCTTTATCCCTTCCGCGGAAAGCATTAAAATATGTACTGTATTCCCCATTTCAGTCACTAAAAAATATCAAAGTGGCATCATATATAAAACTGAAAACTGCATTCTTATCCGCCATAAAAACAACTTCACCTTTCTCTGCGGAACTCCGAACGATATTGAAATCAATGAGATACATAATCTTATTCTTTCGGAAATGCTTAAATTCATGTGCAACGATAATTCATTATGCCAGAAAATTGCAAAATTAGGCGGTGTTGAGCTTATCCCACGCGATATCTTCATTTATGCCGCTGGTACAGCTCCCGAAGTACATATCCCCGAAAGTTTTTATCTTAAAAATATCGACAGTGAGCTTTTTAACAAAATAACGGGTAGAGTTGCGCCTTCTATGTACTGGGATAATTTTGAACAGTTCAGACAGAACGGTTTGGGCGTATGTTTAATGCATGGAAATGAAGCCGCTTCATGGGCTTTTTCCTCTGCAGTCAGTGATGAAGAAGTAGATATTGGTATTGAGACTGCCCAAGTATTTCAGAACCGCGGTCTTGCATATATGGCTGCGGCCGCTTTAATAAATGAGATACTTCCCTCACGCCGTCCAACATGGACTTGTCAGCGTTCAAATCTTGGCTCATCACGCACAGCTGAAAAACTCGGTTTTGTTAAGTCAGGTGAATGTATTCTCATACGGAAACCGTTGAACATTAATCAATGATTTGTTGCGCCGTTTTACTTAATTTCCATTTAAAGCAAGGGTAATACTTCTCATTTCTACGGCTACATCATCTTTTTTCCGTAACACCTTATCGCTATAAATCATATAATATGGTGAAAGGAGTGGTTTTATGGAAGCTGCCGAGATCATTGCTGTTTCAATATCGGTACTGCTCATTGCTGCTGAAATTTTATGCCTTTATCTCTGCTCAAAACTGAAATGCAAGAACTATCCCATGTGTATCGTACTCCCTATACATAATGAGGACAAAGAGTTCACTGAGCGTTTGGATTGTTTAAGCTTACATATCGAAGAAGATAATCCTCTTATAGGATCTGTAATTCTTTTAGATATTGGAGCAAACGAGGAACAACTGCAGTTTTGCAGAGAATTCTGTCAGTGTTATCATCATGCAGAGATCATACTTCCCGAGAACATGGAAATATCAATGAAAAAATATTTGCATTTTAAGTGAAAATATGATATAATGTAAGATGTATTTTTGTGTACAGAGGTGAAAACGGTGGAGCATGAAGTACTTCATATAGAAGGTACTGTGGAAAATGTCCTATACAAAAACGAAAATAATGGCTATATCGTTCTTGACCTTGATGCCGGTGGTGAGCTCATAACCGTTGTCGGAGAGCTCGGCGACATAGAGGAAGGCGAAGGTCTTATCCTCGAGGGCAACTATATCACTCATCCACGCTTTGGTACACAGTTCAGTGCAGTATATTGCGAAAGAAAACTTCCGGAAAGTGTTGTAAATATTGAAAAATACCTTGCATCTGGGGCTGTCAAGGGCATAGGTCCTGGTCTTGCCAAAAAGATAGTTGAGGTATTCGGTGACCGTACTCTAGATATTATGGAGAACGCTCCGTTCAGACTGGCTGAGATCAAGGGAATCTCACCGAAAAAATGCAACGAGATAGCCTCAGAAGCTCAAAAACTCTTCTGTCTGCGCAATCTCATGTCGTTCCTTTCCCAGTATGAGATAAAATCTCGCTTTGCCATGAACACCTACAGGAAATACGGCTCGGATGCAATGACGCTTTTAAGACTCAATCCTTATCTGCTCTGCGGCGAATACATAGAACTTGAATTTTCAAAGGCTGATACTATCGCCCATGATATGCATATTTCTCGCAACGACAGCAAGCGTATAATTGCAGGAGTACAGTATATACTTCGCGCAAACGGCGGTATAGGTCACACATGTCTGCCACTTGAGGTGCTTGCAAAAAAGACTCAGGATACTCTGGGCGTATCGGAAAGCGACTTCTACAGTGCTTACAACGCTGCTCTTGACGATGACGAACTCTTTGAGTACGTAAAAAACGATATCGAGTTTGTATATCTTCCTGATTACTTCTACGCCGAAAGCTTCATTTCTGACAGGATACATATACTGAAAGACTTTTCCTCTCCCGAAGACTTTAACTATGACAATTTAATTGACATTGAGGAAGAGGAACACAACATAAAATACGAAAAACTTCAGCGACAGGCTATAACTACCGCAGTTTCAAGAGGACTAATGGTGCTTACAGGTGGACCAGGCACAGGTAAAACTACCACTCTCAATGCTATTATCTCAATATTTGAGAAACGTGGAATGAAGGTACTTCTTGCCGCTCCTACAGGCAGAGCCGCAAAGCGTATGTCTGATTTGGCCGGATGTGAAGCAAAGACTATTCATCGTATGCTCGAAGTAGTATACGACTCGGGAGACAAGCTGACATTTGCTCATAATGAAAACAATCCCCTTGACTGTGATGTGCTTATCATCGACGAAATGTCAATGGTGGATGTGGTCCTGTTTGAGAAACTTCTCCGTGCCGTGCGCCTAGGTTGCAGGCTTATAATGGTTGGCGACAGCGACCAGCTACCTTCTGTTGGCGCTGGAAACCTTCTTGGAGATATCATAGACAGTGGAATTGTTCCTGTAACAGAGCTAAAAGAGATATTCCGACAGGCTCAGCAAAGCTGTATAGTCACAAATGCTCACAAGATAGTTGCAGGAGAATACCCCGACCTAACACGCAAGGACAGCGACTTTTTCTTTTTCAAACGTACAGATTATCAACAGGCACTTCAGCTCATTGTTGACCTTACAAAAACAAGGCTGCCAAAAGCCTATAACTACTCTCCTACTGAAGATATACAAGTACTTACACCGTCAAAGAAAGGCGTTACAGGCACTGTAGAACTTAACAAACTGCTTCAGGAACAACTCAATCCCAGTACAAAGAATAAACAGGAGAAAAAAGGATATGTTTACACCTACCGCGAAGGCGATAAGGTCATGCAGACGCGAAATAACTACGACATAACATGGTCTAAAGACGGTGAACAAGGTGCAGGCATTTTCAACGGTGATATAGGGCGTATAATCAGTATTGACAACAGAAACTCACTTGCTGTCATTGATTTCGATGGAAGAAAAGCCACCTATACCTTCGATCTCTTGTCACAGGTAGATCTCGCATATGCTGTCACTGTACATAAAAGTCAAGGATGTGAATTTGAAGCCGTTATACTACCAATTATGGGTGGCTTCGATAAGCTGTGCTACAGAAATCTCCTGTACACTGCGGTTACAAGAGCTAAAAAACTTCTCATTATTATAGGAAATGAGGAGAATATATATAAAATGGTAGACAACAACAGGCGCATGCGACGTTATACCTGCCTGCGCCATATGCTCACGGGTCCCGCTAAGACAAGTTCCCCCTTTGAGCAATAGAAAGGAAGATAAAAATGGCAAATACTGATATTGGAATCGACCTTGGTACTTCAAATATCGTTATGACTATGGGAAACAAGGGCGTTGTTCTCAGCGAACCCTCTGTTATAGCCTACAATACAAGAACTGAGAGAGTTCTTGCTGTCGGCAAGGAGGCCTATGAAATGATAGGTAGAAATCCAGACTATATAGCTGTAAGACGTCCTATCAGCGAGGGTGTAATCTCAGATGACGACTTAACTCACAGCATGATACGCGAATTCATCATAAAGGTCACAGGAAAGCAGCTCATGAAGCCTCGAATTGTTATCTGTATCCCCTCTTTCATTACTGATATTGAGAGCCGTGCTGTCGTTGAAGCCGCTAAAAGTGCTGGATCAAGACAGGTCTATCTTATTCAGGAGCCTATTGCAGCAATGATAGGCGCAGGAGTGAACATAACAAAAGCCAAAGGACACATGATAGTAGATATCGGTGGTGGCACCACGGACGTAGCTATAGTTTCCATGAACGGTGTAGTACGATCCCACACAGTTAAAGTTGCAGGAAACGCAATAGATCGCTCAATAATAAAGTATATGCAGAATAAATACAAGCTCCTTATCGGAGAAAGAACTGCTGAAAAAGTTAAAATTGAGCTATGCAACCTCTACGATCCAAGTGACGAAGTTACTTACATCGTTAAGGGAAGAAGTCTCCTTAAGGGTCTGCCTGCACAGGTGCTTCTAAGTGAAACTGAACTCTTTGAGGCTATTGAGGACGATACATTCGCCATAATGGAGGCTATCAGAAAAGTACTTGAGGAAGCTCCACCAGAGCTAGTCGGAGATATCTACGACAACGGACTTCTTTTAACTGGTGGTGGTGCACTTCTTGGCGGTCTTACACAGCTCATCAAACGTACTTTAGGCATAAACTGCAACATCGCAAAGGATTCCATAAATTGCGTCGCCAAAGGAACAGGCATGGCATTTGGAAGAATGACTACCCTACTTGATGGTTTCGAGGCTGCAACAGTTTACAAGTACCGCTGATTCATATATATAAATAAAAATAGCAGGAGCAGTTCAGTTTGAACCGCCTCTGCTATTTTCTATTTGCTATACACTAATAACTCAAAGCGAAGCAATCTTCTCAGCCGCTTCTGTGAGCCATTCGCCCTCGAAAAGCTCAATAGTACCCTGATCACATAGCTTTGCAAGCTGTGGATCTATAGGCAGTTTCGCAAGTACAGGAATATCATACTGTGCAGCAATGTCCTCGATATGGCTCTCACCGTAAATACTTTGACGCTTTCCGCAATCAGGACATTCAAAATAGCTCATATTCTCGATAATACCAAGTATCGGTATATTCATAAGCTTTGCCATTTTAACGGCTTTCTCAACTATCATTGAAACAAGCTCCTGAGGTGAAGTAACGATAACAATACCATCAACTGGCAAAGACTGGAAAACAGTAAGCGGTACATCTCCTGTTCCTGGAGGCATATCAACAACGAGACAGTCAATGTCCTTCCATATAACGTCTGTCCAGAATTGTTTAACTACTCCCGCGATAACAGGACCTCTCCATACAACTGGATCTGATTCGTTCTCAAGAAGAAGATTAATAGACATGACATCAAGTCCCATTTTTGTCTTTACTGGGATAATACCGAATTCACAGGCATCAGCCTTCTGATGTATACCGAAAGCCTTCGGTATTGACGGACCTGTTATATCAGCATCCATTATTCCAACATTCTTACCAAGTCTCTGCATAGAAACAGCCAGCAATGACGATACCAGAGTCTTACCAACACCGCCCTTACCGCTGACAACTCCAATCACTTTACCAATATTGCTCATAGCATTTGGTTTTTCTAGCAGGCTCTGAGGCTCTTTTCTGCTACTGCAGTCGCTTCCACAGCTTGAACAGTCATGCGTGCATTCGCTCATAAAAACACTCCTTATTGCATAATACATTTATTATACCCCATTTTGCAAATTTAGTCAATAGTATATTGACAAATCAATAACACAGTGATATAATAGGTAAGAGTTATATACTTAAACTTAAGAAATAAATTTCTGATTGAGGCCTTATTATTTTTTTAGGTCTTATGTCTGAAATATCTTCGGGGCAGGGTGAAATTCCCTACCGGCAGTAAAGCCTGCGAACCTCTGGGTTGATTCGGTGCAATTCCGAAGCCGACGGTAAAGTCCGGATGAAAGAAGATTAACCGCACTATGTGCAGTATAAGTACCAATGCCCCGATTTAGGGGCTTTTTATATTTTCATAAAGATATATGAACAGCACGTTGTACTATATACTACTCAGTATTTTCTACTAACTACTCACTAAAACCAGGAGGAACTATGTCTCACGAAGAATTTATGCGCGCAGCCCTTTTAATCGCACGTAAGGGTATGGGCTTCACATCTCCAAATCCGCTTGTAGGAGCTGTTATCGTCAAGAAAGGCGAGATAATTGGCAGTGGATATCATAAGAAATATGGTGACCTACACGCAGAACGCAATGCTTTTGCAGATTGCGAGGCTAAGGGAATAGACTGCAAGGGTTCGGACATGTATGTTACTCTCGAGCCATGCTGTCATCACGGAAAGCAACCTCCCTGTACTGACGCAATTCTTGCCCACGGTATAAAGCGCGTATTCATCGGTTCCTCTGATCCCAATCCTCTCGTTGCAGGCAAGGGAACACAAATACTTAGAGAAAACGGTATCGAAGTCACAGAAGGAGTACTAAAAGAAGAATGTGATGCGCTGAATGACATTTTCTTCCACTTCATCACAACAGGTCTCCCTTTTGTTACTATGAAATACGCAATGACCCTTGATGGGAAAATAGCTTGTTATACCGGAGAATCCAAGTGGATAACAGGTGAAGCCGCAAGAAATCATGTTCAGATTGAAAGGCTTAGACACAGTGCTATAATGGTAGGCGTTGGAACCGTCCTTGCTGACAATCCAATGCTTACATGCAGACTTGATGAGGGCAGGAACCCGATACGAATTATTTGCGACAGCAGACTTAGAACGCCACTCGACTGCAATATTGTAAAGACATCAAGAGAAGTTCCTACTATCATAGCCACAGTCTCAGAAGACAGAGAAACTGCAATACGCTTTGAAGAGGCTGGTTGCCGTGTAATAAAGACATCTCCGAAAAACGGTCGTGTTGACCTGAACGAGCTCATGAAGCTTCTGGGCAGTGAAAGACTGGACAGTATACTGCTCGAGGGCGGCAGCGAACTCAACTGGTCGGCTCTTGAAGCTGGAATAGTCAGCAAAATTCAGGCATATATTGCTCCGAAACTCTTCGGTGGAAGCGGTAAATCCCCTGTCAGCGGCACGGGAGTTCCAACTCCTATGGAGGCGGTAATGCTCGATAACACCAAGATTATCAATATAGGTGAAGATATTCTCATAGAAAGCAGGGTGAAGAATGTTCACGGGAATAATTGAAGAAGTTGGCAACGTAAAAAATGTAAAGCGCGCCGGAACTTCCTCATTCATTGAAATAGAAGCAAAAAAGGTTCTGGAGAACGTACACCTTGGAGACAGCATTGCCGTAAACGGAGTCTGCCTCACGGTAACTCATTTCGATAGTGGAGTTTTTCGTGCTGACATCATGAACGAAACTCTAAACCGTTCATCCCTAGGTTTTTTAACGCCGGGAAGCCATGTCAATTTAGAACGTGCAATGGCTGCAAACGGTCGCTTTGGAGGACATATAGTCTCAGGGCATATTGACGGTACAGGCACTGTCTCCGACATCAGGAACGATGGGATAGCTGTATGGTACACCATTGATACCCCCCCCAATCTTCTGAGGTATATCGTAGAAAAGGGCTCTATAGCCATTGATGGCATAAGCCTTACTGTTGCAAGAGTAACGGAGAGTTCCTTCAGTGTATCGATAATACCGCACACTGCTGCTCAGACTACACTTGGTACAAAGAAAAAGGGTGATATCGTCAACCTTGAAAACGATATAATAGGCAAATACGTTGAAAAACTAATGAAGCCCACAGAAACAGTTCCAAAGAGCGGCATTACTATGGACTTTCTCTCAAAAAACGGCTTCTAAAGGAGATGTTAAGTATGAAAGCAATGAAAGCGATTTTAGCTGCAATTTCAACTGCAGCACTTCTTGCAGGCTGTAACAACACAAGCCAGAATATCAAAGTTGATCCGGATGACCATACAATAAATGTTGACGGCATAGAGGTTGACCTCGATAAAGAAGAAAAGGACTACAAAGCTAACCAAATCGAACAACTTGACTACGTCTTTGATACTACAAATGAAGTTTCTGAGTTTGGAATTAACTTTGAAAACGGCAGCATGGAGATTGAGTACTCTGGTGATGACAAAATAGGATTCTCCCTTGACTATACTGTATATGCCGACACCGAAGAAATATGTCAGGAAGTTAGAAGCCATGTCAATGCAATAGCTGAGACAAACGACAACAGGATTGAAATAAGACTTATCGATGATGAAACTAAGGAAGATATTACTGCATGGCTACAAAAGAACAACCTAGACTGCCGTATCGAATACGATTATTATATAACTGTACCAAAATTCATCAGCAGTTTCGACATAAAAGGAAACGCGGGTGATCTCAGACTCAATGAAATAAAGGGCAAAATTAATGGTGATGTTAAAGTTGGAAACATTAACTGTTCAGATTTAGAGTTAACTGGACCATCTAAAATTAATTGTGATGTCGGCAGCATAATCAT
>JAFZYX010000238.1 GCA_017616055.1 Ruminococcus sp. | reverse complement strand
TGGAAGTCTGTCCTGCGAATACTGTTACTGCCTGTGAAGCGCCTTCGGTTACTGCTCCTGACTGATCTGTATACTGGAATGTGAAGGTATATGCACCAGGGGCCAGGGAACTAATAGTCTTAGTAAATGTTGTAAGGCTGGCTGCTGTTCCAGTGCGGGTCATGTTTGCCGGGCTGCCGCCAGTATAATTTACAGAAAGAATCTCACTAGCTCCTGTTGTTGGAACTTTAACTGTAATATCTACTGTACCGGTGCCAGTACCATGAGTAGTTACTGTTACTTCTGGACTTGCATGGCCGGTATAAATAGTATAATCTACGTTTCCAGAGTAGATAACAGCTGAGCCCTTGCGTACTTCTACATAGAAAGTCCACTCACCTGCTGTGAAATTTCCCAGGTTTTTTGGAGCAGCTCCAACACTATAGTTTGGAATAAGTATGAAATTTGCACCTGTGTCGCCATGAACAGGTCTCTGCTGTGTCCAATTATGGTTAGCCTTATACCAGTATGTCAGTCCATCAAGATCTGTATCAGTACCGATAGTCTTCTGAGCAGCGCCCTCAAGTTCAACACCAAGGGATACACTCACTGTCTGTGTGGAAGCTCCGCCTTCATCGGTTTTCTCTCCGAGGCCGTTGGAGCATGATGCGAACAGCATTGCCATTACAACAAGTACTGTCATCAATAAAGTTCCTCTTTTCATTATTAACTCCTTAATAATAATTTTTTATAAATAATAATTATATATATTACATATACATTTAAAATTTACCTATCAAATATACATATTATAAAAATTTAAGTCAATAAAACTACTATTATATTTTTTAATCTTATTAATAAAAATTCCTATTATTTTCTCAGAAAGCCGCCCAGCTGTTGTTGAAGCTCCACTGGAGTCCCACGGTGAGATGTGGGGTAAAACCGTAATCTTTCATATAGTCAAAGCTTAGGTCAGTAGTAAATTGAAGATTCTTGTACAGGGTCAGGTCGAATCCTACAGAAGTTCTCCACAGCAGGTATGTGTTGATTCCTTCCCTATTATCACTCTTATAGACATATCTATACCATGCAGGACCAAGCATAGTAGCAATGTATAAGTTGGGCTGGCCCTGCATATTCTCAAAACGCCAGTTGAAGCCTGCTCCGAACATGGCTGTATACACAAAGGAGTGGTCGGCGGTAAGCCCTGGGAACTCCTCCTCCACAAAATCGTCAGCAGTCTCCACTGCCCCGATATCTGCAATCAGGAACCAGTGTGGCATAAGGGCAAAGGTAGCCTCCAGATCTATGTCTGAGGCACCGATTTTTATACCTACGATATTACGGCTTTGTCCAAATGGTGCAGCTTTAAAAGCAGAGCCGGACTCTCCTTCCTCTATTGCTTGGGTATCTAGGGTGTTGGCCTCCTCCAGTGCCGCCTGTGCAACTGCAGTCTGTGCTTCGTATTCCTCTATCTTGGCCAGAGCCTCCTGATATGCCGCCTCGGTTTCTTCCCGCTCCTTCTCCATCTGATCCAGCTGTACATTCAAGGCTGCGATTGTTGCTTCGTTTGCCTCGCGTTCTTTTTCCATCTGATCCAGACGCTCGCTTAAGGCAGCAATCTCTCCTGCGCGTGCCGTTATCTCTCTATCTTTTTCTGCCATTGCCTTTTCTATGTCAGCAATTGCCTTATCTCTATCGGTTATTTCTTTATCCTT
>JAFZYX010000237.1 GCA_017616055.1 Ruminococcus sp. | reverse complement strand
GGCGGAGGATTAATTATAACCAATTTTAAGGAGGACTACACCATGGGAGTAGTATCAATGAAGCAGCTTCTTGAAGCAGGTGTTCATTTCGGACATCAGACAAGAAGATGGAACCCGAAAATGGCTCAGTACATTTTCACAGAAAGAAACGGAATCTACATTATTGACCTTCAGAAGACAGTTAAGAAGCTCGAAGAAGCTTATATGTTCGTTCGTGACATTGCAGCACAGGGCGGAGAAGTTCTTTTCGTAGGTACAAAGAAGCAGGCTGGTGATTCTGTTAAGGAAGAAGCTACAAGAGCTGGTGCACACTATGTAAATGCTAGATGGCTCGGTGGTATGCTTACAAACTTCAAGACAATCCAGACAAGAATCAAGAGACTTGAGCAGCTTCACGCTATGGAAGAGGATGGTACATTTGCTCTTCTCCCTAAGAAGGAAGTTGTTAAGCTCAACCTTGAAATAGAGAAACTTGAAAAGTTCCTCGGTGGTATCAAGACAATGAAAAAGCTTCCATCAGCTCTCTTTATCGTTGATCCACGTAAGGAAAAGATTGCTGTAGCTGAGGCTAAGAAGCTCAACATCCCGATCGTTGCTATTGTTGATACAAACTGCGATCCTGATGAAGTTGACTACGTTATCCCTGGCAACGATGATGCTATCAGAGCTGTTAAGCTTATTGCTGGCACAGTTGCTAATGCTGTTATTGAAGGCAGACAGGGTGATGACGCAACTCCTGCAGAGGCTCCTGCTGAGGAAGCTGAGTCTGCTGAGGCTGACGCTGAATAATCATAAAACATTGAAAACAATCAAAAACCCGAACTAACCATTCGGGTTTTTGCGAATTTACTAAATATATAGGAGGTAATCACAATGGGAAAGGTTTCCGTTGCAGAAATTAAAGATCTTATGAAGTCCACAGGCGTTGGTATGATGGACTGTAAAAAGGCTCTCGAAGAGAACGATGGCGATATGGATAAGGCTATTGAGTTCCTCAGAGAAAAAGGACTGGCTACACAGGCTAAGAAGAGCGGAAGAGCTGCTGCTGAGGGCGTAGTTACAGCTGTTGTTGAGGGCAATGTTGGTGTTCTCCTTGAAGTTAATACAGAGACAGACTTTGCTGCTAATACAGATGATATCAGAAACTTCGTTGCTAATGTTGCTAAGACAATAATCGAAAAGAATCCTGCTGACGTTGAGGCTCTCAAGGAAATGCCTATCAGCGG
This sequence comes from Ruminococcus sp., assembly GCA_017616055.1. Classification (GTDB taxonomy): domain Bacteria; phylum Bacillota; class Clostridia; order Oscillospirales; family Ruminococcaceae; genus Ruminococcus. Next base: position 9,526 of record JAFZYX010000237.1, on the reverse strand, counting down.
TGGTAATTGTACAGTAGGCGAGGCTCTTACAGAGCTCGCAGGTATGAAGATTCGTGAGAATATTGTTATTCGTCGTTTCGTAAGACTAGAGGGCAAGCTTGCTTCTTACATCCACAATGGTGGAAGCATCGGTGTTCTCGTAAAGATGGATACAGATCTTTCTGCTGATCAGGTTGCAGTTATCGGTAAGGATGTTGCTATGCAGTCTGCAGCTCTTAATGCTGCATACCTTTGCCGTGAGCAGGTTCCTGCTGAGGTACTTGAGAAGGAGAAGGAGATCATGATGGCTCAGATGGCTGAGGATCCTAAGATGGCTTCAAAGCCTGAGCAGGTTCGTGCAAAGATTGTTGAAGGTAAGGTTGGCAAGTATTACACAGAGAACTGCCTCCTTGAGCAGGCATTCGTTAAGGATGACAAGCTTTCAGTTCAGGGCTATGTTGATGCTGAGGCAAAGAAGCTCGGTGGTTCAATCAAGGTCGTAGACGTAGTTCGTTACGAGCGCGGTGAAGGCGTTGAGAAGAAGGAAGAGAATTTTGCTGACGAAATCGCTAAGATGATCAAGTAATAACGAATTTTTAAACAGCGGCATGTTATATTGCCGCTGTTTTTTTGGAGTTAAAACTAATTATGTTGTCTAATAATCCTAAAAGAACTATATTTTTGATAGCTTTAATGGCTGCTTTGGGAATATTTGCTTTGGGAATTATGGAATCATCCATTTATTTCAAAGGCAATCCATATAACGTAAATAATGATGATTTGAGATTCTGCAATGAGCAGAGGGCTATAAAGGGTGAGACTGGACGTGTATTCTGTATGTACAGAGTGCAGAAAGTTTCAATTAGTTCAAGAGCTGAACGGAGAAAACAATACAATTATCTGAACTATTATTTACTTGATAATGCAAGTCACGATGATCTAGAAAAAATGAGGTTTGATGACAGTTACAAGCCTTATAATTACCATATATATTCATATTATACAAGTGACGAGACTAAAAAAGAAAAGCTTGATGATTTATGTAATCATTGGGATGACTATATGAGCGGTAAGACGAATATTATGCCTGAAACTTTTTATATTGAAGGACGTGTTTCGCCAAAATCATTTGATGAATATGATGTTACAGAGCTTAAAAAAGCTGCCAGAAATTGCGGCTTTGATGACAGTGAGATTACATCTCTTTTGATATTTGATGCTCCTGTCAGCAGAAAATCCATTTTTGTAACTTTCATAAGCGGAGTGGCTCTTGTTGTTCTTATATTGATAGGGGTTAAAAGCCATAAAAGGATCAAAGGCTATTATTAATGTGTAATTTTGCTTGCTTTTAGCGTTAAATGGACACCAATAACGATTAAATGGATAAATATTCAACAAAAATAGGCTTGCTTTATTGTGGAATGTAACAATAATGCAGGCCTATTTTCGTAGGGTTTTCACTTGAAGTCAATGATAAAATATGATATAATAGATTTAACTGGATATATAATTCGAAAATGAGGTAAAATATATGAATGCAAATATAAGTAAGCTCGCAGGAACTGTAGGCAAAGTAATAGTCGGAAAAAAAGATACTGTTATCAAGCTGATTGCAGCTCTCCTTTGTGAAGGACACGTTTTGCTTGAGGACGTTCCAGGTGTGGGTAAAACACAGCTTATTACAGCTCTTTCACGTTCAATAGGTGGAAAATTCAATCGTATCCAGCTTACTCCAGATATAATGCCTTCCGATATCGCAGGCTTTACTATGCTTGATTCTTCACAGGGAGAATTTGTTTACCGTGATGGTGCGGTAATGTGTAATTTTCTCCTCGCAGATGAAATAAACCGTGCTTCGCCGAAGGTACAGTCGGCACTACTTGAAGCTATGGAGGAACGTCAGATAAGTCTTGATGGAGTTACTCACAAGCTTCCAAAGCCTTTCCTTGTAATGGCTACTCAGAATCCTGTAGAAACTTATGGTACTTTCCATTTGCCAGAGGCACAGATGGACCGCTTCTTCATGAAACTTTCTATGGGATATCCATCTCTTGAAGAAGAAATGGAGATACTTGGAAGGGTTGAAAAGTATAATCCTATTATTAACATTACTGAGCCTGTAATGCACGTAAATGATATTATTACTATGCAGGACGAGGTAAAGAATATTAGAGTCACAGATCAGGTTAAGGAATACATAGTAAATCTAGTTTCTTCGACTCGTTCGGACAGAAATACAGTTCTTGGCATCAGTCCACGTGGAAGCATTGCGCTTTTCAAAGCTGCAAAAGCATTTGCTTACATTTATGACAGGCAGTATGTTACTCCCGATGATGTGAAATATGCGGCTGTTTCTGTTCTTTCACACAGGATTATCCTTTCTCCTCAGGGTAAAACTGCATTTGGAACAGGAGAGGCTTACATTGAGAGCCTTCTCAGGACTTGTCCTGTACCTTCAATGGCAAGATGATTAAATTTATTAAAAGTATCATAAGCGTAATAGCCGTTGCGTTTCTTGTTTACATATTTACTTTCTATGTTGATGGTGAAATGGGAATAATCCTGCTTGCGTTTGTTGCGTTTGCACCGCTTGTGTCCCTTTTCTTCATGCTTTATGCAAGAAAAAGAGTAAAGGTAGCTTTTACCTGTGACGCTTATGTCCCTAAGGGAAGTACTCTCACTGTTACTGTAAATATACGTAAAAATGGTGCTTTCCCCTTTGGGATAATAGAAATATGTCCTTATGCAACGGAGATTTTTGGCCAGGACATTAAGAATCGAAAACTGACAATGCTCAGCGAGGAGAAAAAGAGCTTCACATTTGATCTTAAAGCGGTAATTGGAGGAAATGGTGAAGTTGGCATTAAAGCAGTATATTCCTGCGGCTTTCTTGGCTTTATGAAAACCACTATTCTTACGCCTCTTCCGCAGCCTGTTTCTGTTGGAGTTATTCCACAGATACCTGAAATAAAGGCTTCTTCACAGCTTTTCCGTTCTATAGCAAATGTTGTGCTTACTAGTGACGAGGACGAGGAAAACGATACGGCTATGATGTATTCTGCGAATACTTCGCCAGGATATGAGCATCGTGAATATTCTCATGGTGATCCTCTCAAGCGCATAAATTGGAAGCTTTCATCCAAGAAACAAAAACTTATGGTGCGACTTGATGAGGCTGCTGCTTCTGTACAGCCAGTACTTGTCCTTGATCTTTTCCGCAGAAGCAATGTTCCTGCAGTGAATGCCGTAAGAGGTGAAGAGCAAATTTTACGAGCGATGTTCGGACTATTAAATCTGCTTATAAAACAGGGAATAGCCTGTAATTTCGTTTATCGTTCAGCTGACGGTACAACTGTTTGCGAAAGCGTTGATAATCCTGATTATCCTGATCAGCTTCTGCTGAAAGTTCTAGCAGTAAAGGTTGTTCCTGATACTAGAGTGGATATTAGTCAGGTTGGAAGTAAAGTATGCGCTTGTGTAATAGCAACTACCGATGCTGGAGCAGGATTTTCTGCACTTACTGATTTTGTTGAGGATCCGGACTGTATTAGTATTATCGGACTATCGGTTGCTTCTATAAATTCAACCTCAGCACCGCTGTGGTATCTTGATGAGGATAATAACTTTATAATGGTATAAATGATGAATGAGATCAATAATAAAAAACCAAGTCTGAAGGAATTTTGCCTTTCGACTATCATTGATCCTGTTTTGTGGTATACAGCCCTTATAATGGCGGCTCTTATGTATCACTACAGCGATTGGGAAGAATCAGAGATCCACGCAGCGTTTTATTCGTTGCGATGGGGAGTTGTTACTCTTGTAGCAGGCTGGCTGCTTTTCAGAGTATTCGATTTCATGCAAAAGCATCATCTTCTTGGAAGCTTAGCTTATATGGCTGTATCGATGCTTATAGGTGTAGGGGTACGTGGAGTTATAAACAAGGGTGGCGTAAACTATCCTATTACATGGGGACTTTGGTTCCTTACACCGCAGGACTCAATGAACTACAATAAATGGTATGCGTTTGCTTTTTATCTGCTGTTTTTGTTGTTCATGGCTTCTGTTATCTATTACTTTACAAAAGTAAGATACAGGATATTTATGAATTTTCTTATATTCATTATTCCTTTTGCTATCTATGGCAAGGAATATGAAAAAAATGCCTACCATTTACATAATACTTCTTTCAGTTGGATATGTACTGCTCATGGTATATTATCGTCAGCTTCAGGATGATGAAAAAACAGTATTTGTTGGACGGCGCCAATCATGGAGGACTATTGCGGTCTACGCGGCGATATTTGCTGTTATTTCAGCTATAATTCCTAAGCCGGTTGTTGAAGCTGACAGAACTATCCTCGAAAATCTCATTTCTGCAGAAGAACTTACTACCCGACTGGATGCTATGCTAAATGTTTTCCGAAATATCTCCAATGGAGACCAGTTCAGGGATAGATCAAGGAACCGTCTTGTATATGAAGTAGTAGCTAAAGAGCCTCTTCGTATAAAGACTGCCACACGTTCTACTTACAATTTTGAGAAGGATGAATGGAATATCCAGGATTTAGATGATCATTATTATAATACATCAAAAGGAACTCCTTTTGATATAGGTTCTAAGATGGGGCTTGCCGATGCTTTTCTTGAAGCAGCAAAGCTTGACGAGAATTTCGCAAGTAAATATGGCCTGATCGGGTATCTCAATCAAGGTCTTGCTGAACCTAAGGTGAATCATGCGGTATTCTACCTTATGAACGGACTTATTGGACTTCCTCAGGGTACAGACATGGCTCCGGTGCCTCAGGGCGCCATAACTATGACTGACTGCTCTGTGCAGAATAAGACTGCAAGATTGCTCGGTGGCACAGTTTACTCTGTTAATACTCAATTTCCTTCAAATGCCAGATTTGAGTTCGATTATAGTGCCAATACATTTTTTTACAGCCCAACAAACCGTGAATTTATAGATCATTTAAATACATTTGACTATAAACAGCTTCTCAATGATACATACGAGGTGTTAAGTCGAGAGTTAGGCCCAGACAGTGATCCCGACCAAGTTCGTTTGTACAATTACTTTGAAGTGGATTACGAATGTTATGATGCATATCTTGAGTATCTTCTTGATTATGGCAACAGAAAGCGCATTAAGGACCTTTCTGATGATATAACTAAAGGCTGTGAGTCTGAATATGATAAAGCTCTTGCATTGGAGTCGTATTTTTACAATAATGATTATATCTACGATCTGACATATGATACCACTGGTAAAAATGCAGAGGATTTCATGTTTGTAACCAAAACAGGCGTTTGTTATGAGTATGCTACTTCTATGGTGCTGCTTGCAAGAGCAGCAGGCATACCTGCAAGGTACTGTGAGGGATATAATATGTCAAGCAGGTTAGATAGAAGTAATATGCCGAATACGACTTTTGGAATCAGCCTACAGGACTCTCACGGTTTTCCTGAACTATACCTTAAGGGGTACGGTTGGCTTAGTTTTGAGCCGACTGTTGCTGACGATATAATAACTAAAAAGCAGACTTCATCTACTGACTTACTATCAAGAGCGGGCATGATTATGCTTGTTGGCTCTCTTATTGCATTGTTGCTTGCATTTATTTATCCATGGCTTTCACACAAATATTTCGTCTTAAGGAGCAAAAAACGCCAGCCTGCCGATGTTGTAAAGGCTATCGTTCACAGGATTTGCAAGGTTTATGATATTGACGAAGCCTATACTTCCAGAGAAGTAAGTACTTTCGTACATGAAAGCACAGGCGTAGATATATCATATACTGCAGAGCTGTTTGACAGATCGGAATATGGTGGCGAAAATGTAAATGCCCAAGAGAAAGAAAGAGCTCTGAGTGAGTACATATCAGCATATGATGCATTCAGAGAATCTAGAAAAAGGAGACGCATAACGAACCGATGACATGAGAACGGAGGTTACATATGCGAAAAGTAAAAGGAATAACAGGTATCCTGCTTGCATTTTTTACCATTATCGCAGTGCTGGCAGGGGGATACCGCCCGCAGACGACAGCAAGTGCTGCCGAGGACTTCCGCTTGTGGCGACAGAATGACGAGCGTTGGGGGAGCTATTCTATAGGTGGCTCAACGATTAGACAGTCGGGATGTTATATGACATCCATAGCAATGGTGGCTGTAGCTTCTGGCGCCAGAGACACGGATTCTTTTGACCCTGGAGTATTTTCAAAGGCTCTCAATGAAATCAATGCATTTAACCAGTGGGGAGGACTTGCTTCATGGAGCTCTGTAAATAGTGTCGTGAACGAGATAAGTATTTCCTCTATAAATCTCAAATTTACGTCGGATGAGCAGAGTGGAAAGGCAGCTGAAATCAAAAAGCTACTTGATGAGGGAAGTTATGTGATATGTAACGTCGGTGGACACTGGGTCTACATAGATGGTGTTATAGGCGACGACGTGTACATGGCTGATCCTGCAAATGACGAGATACTCATGTTTGAAGCTTACCCAAATGAGAACATAACCATTTATCAGACTCTTAAGGGAAAAGAACCCTATAATGGCTTTACTCCGCTTTATGAGGTCAGCTCAAAGAAGTGCAATGACGAAGCTGATTCAGTGCCGTCTGACGATATTGTAACAACAACAGTTTTATCTGAGATTTCGGTAACTACAACAACCACAACGACTATGTGCGAAAAGGCTACTACTCAACCTGCACCTGATATAAAGCTGACTGGCGAGTATTGCTGCAAAGAGATTATTTCAAAGGTATATTTTGAGCCGAATACCGGAAGCAATAATGATATTTTCCTTGAAAAAGGAAATATAGTTGATGTTACAGATATTGATAATGGTTTCGGTGAAGTTGTGATCAACGGCTCGAAATACTGGATAGATCTGACAGAATTTGAGTTCACTGGAGATGTACAGGAGCTTATTGCAGGAGATATCAACAATGACGGATCAGCTGATGAATATGATCTTGCAATATTAAATGAATATCTTAGCAGTCTCGACAGGCTGCCTGAAGGAGTTTCGGTGCTTACCCGAAATGAGATTGTCGCTGCTGATATTAACGGCGATGGAACTGTCGATAATACGGACGTGTTAATGTTTCTAATGCACGTCTGCAATTAAGGAGAACAAATTTACATGGAATGGACAGAAGTCAATATTTACACTACTACAGAGGGCATTGAGCTTTTATGTTCAAAGCTTGGCGACATAGGAATTAAAGGATTTTCCATAAAGGATGCTGAGGATTTCAAAGAGTTCCTTGAAAACAAGAACGGTCAATGGGACTATATAGACGACGACCTTATGGGGCTTTCCGAATGCGAAACCTGTATTACTGTATATATCCCAACAAACGGTCAGGGAGCCGAAATGCTTATTGCCATTAAATCAATGCTGGCAGAGATGAAAGCTGCTGACACTGAAGGTATTTATGGACGTCTTGAAGCTGAGATGTCAAATATACGTGAGGAGGACTGGGCTAATAACTGGAAACAGTACTTTAAACCCTTCAAGGTAGGCGAAAAGCTTGTTATAAAGCCTTCATGGGAAGAATATGACAACTCTGACGGCAGAATTATCCTAGAGATAGATCCTGCGTCGAGTTTCGGTACAGGTAAGCATCACACTACAAGACTTTGCCTTGAAGTCCTTGAAAAGTATCTGACAAAAGGAGAAAAGCTTCTTGATATGGGCTGCGGAAGCGGAATACTATCTATAGGAGCTATGCTTCTAGGAGCAGGTAGCGCTGTAGCTGTTGATATTGAGGAAAATGCAGCTGCTACTGCAAAGGAAAATGCCATTAAAAATCATATTTCTGATGATAAATACAAGACTTATTTCGGAAATATACTTACAGATGAAAAGCTTGCGGACGTGATTGATGACAAGTACGACATAATTGCTGCAAATATCGTTGCAGATGTACTCATAGCTATGAAGGATAGCTTCCGCAGATATCTTAGAAGCGGAGGAATCCTTATTGTTTCAGGTATCATTGAGGAGCGTATGGACGAAGTTATCGATGTACTGCTTGCTGCAGGCTTCAAGGAGCCTGAACCTGAAGTACGAGAAGGCTGGGCAGCCGTTAAATTTACTGTTTAATATTATGCAAAGCATATATTGATATAACCTATTATATTTTAAGGAGAATAGAACATGGGACTTTTTAAAAAGAAGAACAATCAGACAGAAGAGGCAGCAGCTACAGTAGCTGCTGATCCGAGAGCCGAAGTAAAGAAGCTCGTTCTTGATGCTCTTAATGCAAAACTTAACGGAACGCTTTATGATGACTGTGTTATCATGCCGCATGGCTTTACTATCGACGTTCAGATTGGCAGAGTAGATGAAGCTGATGATATTAAGATACTTCAGGTTATCTTTATTGTTAAGCACGATGACTTTGATGAGCCTCTTATCGAGCCTGTTGATGCACAGGGAAAGACTGATGAAGAAGCTGCAAATATGTCTGTAGAGATATTCCACGGAGGAGTATGGCATCCTCTCGATCAGTCAATGACAAAGAAGAATCCTATCCATATCCCTGTAGATTTCTTAAGACAACACTACGATTTTGATATGTACTGTCAGTCTGTAGTAAGAATAGGCGTAAAGAATAAGCCTCCGACGCTTCTCATGAACTTCATAAAGAACGAGATACCGAAGTATCTTGGCTCTAAGAAGTATTACTGGCTTAGAGTATATCTTGCAAAGTTCAAGGAGAAGAAGATAATAGAGGTTCGCGTGAATGGTTCTGTATGTGTTGAGCTTCCAAAGTATTTCGAGGAGTACGTTGAGAAACAGATGGATGCAGAGGAGACGTTTGTATCAGAGAAGCAGTACGCTATTTTTGTACAGCGTGAGGATGATCAGTGTCCTTTCGAGAAGGAACTCGTTATGAATGCTTCAAGAGAAACTATCAAAATGATGGAAAATATCAATAACCACGAAGAGTATGTGGCTATGTGCGAAAAGCTAGAGGAGCTTGTAGAAGGTGATAAGAATCTTTCCGCTGAGATAAGAGTATTTATTCCCGAAATATTTGCGAAACTCACGCTTGGATATCGCGAAGGCGACAGTCTCTTCCTGATTGAGGGCGAAGGTGAAGAGCAGCAGAACATTGAGTTTAAGAAAACACAGCTTCGTACATACTTCTATCTACAGCAGTCAATACTTGAGTATCTCAGTACAAGACCTGATCAGGAGAAAGTTTCACGTATCGTTATGAACAGTGTTGCATTCAGAGAACTCAAAAAAGCGATGGATGCTGCTAAGGAGGCAGGCAAGGAACTCAAGCCAGAGGACCTCTATGTTCCAGGAACTTCATATAAGATAGGTCATGAAGGTTACAGGGTCTGGTAAAAAATAATACATCTTCCCCTGTTGTGAAGCAGGGGAAGTTTTTTTGAAATATTGCAAAAAATGCTTGACAAAGGCAGATGTTTGTGATAAAATATTATTGCCGCTTGTAAACAGGCTTTAAAGTTGTGCGTTCACACGCCTGTAACAGCGAGTTTATTGAAAAGGCAGG
>JAFZYX010000236.1 GCA_017616055.1 Ruminococcus sp. | reverse complement strand
TTGTCAATGAGAAACTCGTTTCATCCGGTAAAACTCTTAAGCCTGCGGAGATATTAAAGTTAATAGGCAAATGACAATACTGAAGGCAGCCGTAATGGCTGCCTCTCATATCAAATCCTGTTTTTGTAACATACGATTATAACTGCTGACAATGGAGAGTATTTGCTCTATCAAATTTTCAGCGAAATATAGCTTTTAATGAATTGAAGTTTGATTGCCACACTATCCACAGTACAGGCTGCAATATGCGAAAAGAAGTAATTCGGAAATATACTCAGATTGGCTATTTTACGCTGAATCTGGACGATGCTAAAGAATACCTTTACGCAAAGTCTACTAAGCGCAGAATACTAAGCTGGCGTGATATTCACGTTAATGTGTTTATCTGAATAAAACAATAAGGCTCTCACAGTTTTCGGCTGTGAGAGCTTTTTTTGTTCCATAAAAAAAGTTTGCGTGAAAAAAGTGGTATAAGTGGTAAAGCTTTCATTTCAGCCATCGTTTTTCAGCAGATACCTGTTGCTTACTACCTTCATGCTCAGTTCAGCGCCGATATTGCTGCTGAATACAGGCTCTGTCGGACGTATGACTATACCTTCTTTTTTACCGCCATTAGGGTAGTTGCCGTCTGCTCGTTCAAGCAAAGCTTCTACTGTCGGATATTTCGCTGGCAGATTGGTATCAACCTCTTCTATCGGAACAGTCGTAAAATCAAGTTCCTTGCATATTTCAAGCATTCTTTCAAGTCCGGCACGCTTGCCGTTTTCCATTACAGTAAAAACATACCACTCAGGCCTTTTGAGCTTCAGACGGTTCTGCTGTATGCCGGGAGCGCAAAGCTCTCCCTGTACAGTGAACTCTTTCAAGCCCTCTTTTTCCGCAAATGCTTTGATTTTTTCCTTATATCCGCGCTCGTTGACCAGTTTATAGAAATCGCTGTTGCCGTCGTCCTTGTACTCATAGTTATGACCTGTAACATGGATACCGTCCTCATCTATGCTTATCGAATGGGAACTGCCGTCCATTTTAGTGCTGATGTAGTATTCCAGTCCAGCGAACTCCTTTATGAGTTCGGGCTCAGCCTGTACTCTTGTTTCATCAGTTTTAGGAATGCTTCTCGGAAGGTTGCCTATGACAGTACCACCCGAAGTAGCACGTTCCTCTATTTCCCACTTGCGAACGCTGAGTATCTCTGTTACATCTGTACCAAGCTCGATATCAGTAGGTATTTCTGTGAACTGGCTTATTGGCAGCAGTAGTCCCTGCGATACCTGTCCTCGGAATTTCTGAGTTTTCAGACGGAAGCCCTCGCCCATGATCTCGGTGTTCTTGTAGCTGGAAGCCCTCATGAATTCATACTCGGGACGTATTGGAAGAAAGCTGTCTATCTCAAAATATACGGCTAAATCCATAGGCTTGAACTGTCCCTTATTAACTACGCACTGCCAGCCGAGAACATACGCCAGTTCTATCCTGTCAGCGCCTTCAATAGGTTCTATATTCCATATTCTTTGTATACTTGCTAATTTTCTGCTCATTGTTATCATTTCCTTTCATAGTTTTTCTTGGTTCCCGTTGGAAGGCTCGAACTTCCATTATCGGAGTCAAAGACCGATGTCCTGCCCATTAGACGAAACGGAATGGTGCCTCCGGCAAGAGTTGAACTTGCGACGCCAGGTTCTTCGGACCTGCGCTCTACCAACTGAGCTACAGAAGCAAATACAGAGACTGTGACAGGAGTCGA
>JAFZYX010000235.1 GCA_017616055.1 Ruminococcus sp. | reverse complement strand
GCTCATGCTTTCTGCAGGCAGCAGCTTGAATTTGAACTTGAAGATATTCTCCTCGAAGACTGCCTCGTAAAGCTGCTGGGTCACTTCGGTGACACCTACTGCGAATGTATAGTTCTCGGCCTCAACCTCAACCATTTTATAGGCATCCAGAAGCTTCTTGGCCTCAGCGTCATCGGCAAAAGCAACTGTTGTCATGAGCACTATTGCAACGGTTAAAAACAACTTTTTCATGGTTCTCTCCCAGAAATAACTATATTTTTATACATTAAAATATTAAAGCCAATATATGCAATTGTCAAGGTAATGAAAAAGGCTGCACTTGAGTGCAGCCCTCCCTTAATAAACACTTAGGCTAAATTATTGCTTATCAAATGTCCAGCCTGTATCACTTACAATATTGCGCGCGCCTTGGACAGTAAATCTTGAAATACCATCAAGTGGGCTAGCAAGATGGATAACGACCATGCTTTCTGACAACCTATATGTAGTGGTTCCTAAAGGATCCCATGATGAACCGCTGTCCAAGGATTCGGATGCTGTGACTGTGCCTCCTTCGTCAAAAACAAATTTACAGCGTCCAGTTGTCTGGAAAGTATACACATAAGTTCCTGAGAACGAGCCGTCGAAAGCATTTTCATCATCTTTATCGCTTTCTGATCCGGTGGAAGCATATACCATAAAGAATGCCATAACTGCTATAAGCAGAACTATAAACCTAAGAGCTTTATTTGATTTCATTATCTCCTCCCAATTTTTTACAGTCTACCCCCCCCATGCCGAATTGTCAAGGATAAAAATGTGCTTGCAGAATAGCATGAGCTGTCTTACTATAAAATTGATGCGAAAGCTTGCTGTCCTTGTTCTTTTCTCCATTCTGTTCTGTCTCTGTCCCGCTCCCTTGTCTGCCAGATATAAAGAGGAAGTAAGCATAATAACAGTAGGGCCCGGAATGAAAATATACGCCCACTATGGCCACAGCTGCTTCCTGATACTTCGGAACGACCCGGAGGATTCCTCTAAGGAACCAATGCAAATCCTATATAACTATGGAACATTCAACTTTGAGAAGCCCGGATTTGTACGTAATTTTCTGAAAGGGAAACTGGACTTTTATCTGTTCAGGGTAAAGTTCTCCACAGAATTACATAAATATGTGAGACATAAACGGGATGTGTCACGGCAGCGGCTGAACCTGAACCAGGCTGAAATAGATAAAATATACGAATTCTTGGAGTGGAATTCAAAGGAAGAGAACAAATACTACAAATACGACTTCCTTGCAGCCAACTGTTCTTCCCAGATGGTGGCAGTGCTGGAGAAAAGTGTCGGACCGCTGAAGTATGACGAAAGTATACGAAAAGAAATAACAAGCCGAACCTACCGGGACTGGATAATGGATTACCTGGATACAGTGCCGTGGTACGACCTGGGGATACAGATAGCGCTTGGCCTTAACACCGACGAGAAGGTCAAGCCGGAGCATGCCTTTTTCCTCCCGGAACTGACAGAACGGT
>JAFZYX010000234.1 GCA_017616055.1 Ruminococcus sp. | reverse complement strand
TTTGGCTATGAGAAATTGCAGGAAGCAAGGCGCACAAAGCGTGATGAGATACCTATTTGCGAGTGTATTTATTTTGATGAGGCATACGAACGCCTTACAAAATTGCAGGAGCTGGAGCTTGCAGAGATAGACGTAAATATGTTCAAAGCTATAAACAATCAGCTCATAAATGACGGCTGCGGACTGTTCAGAGGTCGGCAGATCCTGCCTTTCGAGCACTTATCACGTTTTCAGAATGACCTGATAGATTAAAAAAGTTGTCATGAAACAAAAAATATGGTAAAATAGAACATAGTATCCAAAGATGAAATGGAGGCATTAAAATGTGGGCATATGAAAGCGTATTCTATCAGATCTATCCGCTCGGATTCTGCGGAGCACCGTTTGCAAATGACGGTATACCGCAGTCAAGGATACTGAAAGTCATCGACTGGGCTGACCATATCAAGGAACTCAACTGCAACGCAGTCTATTTTTCTCCCATATTTGAGTCGGATTCTCACGGCTATGACACAAGAAATTATACAAAGATTGACTGCCGTCTTGGCAGCAACGAAGACTTTACAAAGGTTTGCAGGGAGCTTCACAGCAGAGGGATAAAAGTTGTTCTTGACGGCGTTTTCAATCATGTAGGCAGAGGCTTCTGGGCGTTTCAGGACGTTATTCGTAACCGTGAAAATTCACGCTATAAGGATTGGTTTCACATAAATTTCGGCGGTAACTCAAACTACAATGACGGCTTCTGGTATGAGGGCTGGGAAGGTTACTATGAGCTTGTTAAGCTCAATCTATGGAACAACGAAGTCGTTGAGCACATCTTCTCCTGCATCAAAGGCTGGGTAGAGGAATTTGATATTGACGGTCTGAGACTTGATGTGGCGTACTGCCTTGACAAGGAATTTCTGAAAAGGCTGCGTAGCTTCACAAACGGACTGAAGGAGGATTTCGTCCTCATAGGTGAGCTTCTTCACGGCGATTATTCGCAGTTCGTAAACAACGATATGCTGCATTCGGCAACGAATTATCAGTGTTACAAGGGACTGTATTCGAGCTTCAACAGTATGAATATGTTCGAGATATGCCACTCGCTCAAAAACCAGTTCGGACCTGAGCAGTGGTGTCAGTACAGAGGTATGCATCTTCTCAGTTTTGTTGACAACCACGATGTCTCAAGAATTGCGACGATACTCACAAACAAAAATCACATTCCGCTTGTTTATGCGATAATGTTCGGAATGCCGGGAATACCTTGTATATACTACGGAAGCGAATGGGGCGCTGAGGCTGACAAAAAAGACGGCGATCCTGCGCTGAGAGTATCATTTGACGAACCGACAGAAAACGAGCTTTCGGCTTATATTTCAAAGCTTGCAAAGATACACCGTGAGAGCAAGGCACTTTGCTACGGTGATATCAGCGTGCCTGTGCTCACCAATAAACAGTGCATCATTCAGCGCAGGTGCGATGATGAGAGGATACTTATCGCTGTAAATGCTGATTCTCAGCCGTTTACTGCACACTTCGATGCAGGTTGCGGTATGGCAGATGAGCTGATAACAGACACAAAGCATGATTTTGGCGGAGGAAGTGAATTGCCGCCTTATTCGGCACAGATATGGAAAATGGAAAGGTAAACAATTTATTTCGTCAGCAGTGCCTGATAAATTCCCTGAAAATAAGCTTGCTGTTTTTATCTTTGGGATAAGAAAATTCGGGGTGCCATTGCACTGCCCAAAGAAACTTCTGCTTCGGGGCGCAAACAGCTTCTATCAGTCCGTCGGGAGCTTTCGCCATTGGCAGAAGTGCAGACGAAAGCTCTCGTATTCCCTGATGATGATAACTGTTCACGAGGGTAATATCGGCTTTCAGAAGATTATGCAGAGGCGAATCCTGCTTTATATTCACCTCATGTATAGGGACATCGTATGGCGGTTTCTGACAATGGGATACAGTATCCGAGAACTGCGAGGGTATATCCTGCCACAGTGTTCCACCGAGTGCGGCGTTTATAAACTGTATTCCGCGGCATATGCCAAGAATAGGCATATCAAGCTCCATTGCACGTTTAAGGAGCATTTCTTCCATGAGGTCACGTTCGGGGCTGCACTCGCCGCAGGCACCAATCTTTCTTGCAGAGTACATTTTCGGATCAACGTCCTGACCTCCTGTAAACAGAAAGCCGTCACACATTTCTGTTATCTGTTCAATATCTGCACTGTCACTTGTAAGCGGAAGCATTACAGGAAGACCTCCTGCTTCAACTATTCCACCGAAGCACCCAGGTAGCATCCAATAGCTGTTTTTATTATAGTCGACAAGAGGTATAACTCCGATAACAGGTCTATTACTCATATTTTTTCCTCCAATACCAAAAAAGGTGCATACGGTAAATACCGCAGCACCTTTGCTTTATAAAAAATTATAGAACTTTTTTCTATGAAAGTCAAGTATTTCTGACTGTATAAAGAAGAATAAACAAATAGCAGGTGCTTCTTAATAATGGGAGCACCTGCTTACGTTATATATGCTTGCTTATTACTTCTTATGTCAGCAGCCTTGACTTTTGGCGACAGTGCAGTGTATAATACGGATAGCAAGCGGTATAGTATGATCAATCCGGAGTTTATGTAAAAAAGAATTATATAGAGTTTCCGCATTCGCGGGAACTTATTACATTATGAACCGGGCAATATCAGTCGCCTCTGTTTTGGCATATCTTCCTTTATGCGGAAAATATTAAGAAAACTATAAAAGGATATACAACGGATACATCTGTGTGATATAATAAAGCCATAAAGAAAAGGAGCTCCTGTTTTATGAATAATATACTTATGATAGAGGACGACGAGCGGATAAGCGAAGTTATAGAAAAGTATTTTCATAACCGCGGTGTAAGTGTGACAGCTGTATATAACGGTGACGATGCACTGTCCGTCATCAGCAGCGGACTTGATGAATATGATCTTGTACTTCTGGACATCATGCTCCCGGGAACTGACGGGTTCACGCTCTGCCGTGAGATACGCCGCAGAAATGATATACCGGTCATTTTCATTACTGCAAGAGTACGTGAGGAGGATATGCTTTACGGCTACGATCTTGGCTGTGATGATTATATAATGAAGCCCTTTATGCTGTCAGCTCTCTATGCCAAATGTGAAGCGATCGTAAAACGTGACTGCGGCACGGTACTTGATACGCTTCTTACCTGCGGAGACATAAGTCTCGATACAAGAAAGCTCGTCTGTTGTGTGAAAGGTCTTGAGATTGAGCTTGCGCCAAAGGAGTTTGAGATACTCCGTTATCTTATGAGTCATCAGGACTGGACCATTGACCGTGACAAGCTGCTCAGTGCAGTCTGGGGAAGCGATTTCTTCGGCAATGACCGAATAGTTGACAATCATATCAAGAAGCTGAGAAAGGCTCTCGGAAGCGCAGGCGTACAGATAAAGACCATTATAGGCAGAGGATACAGGCTTTCGGAAAAATAAAGGGGTGTTGATATGAAAAATACATTTCTTAACCGCTGCCGTAAGCGTACAAGCTTCAAGAAGCTGTTCGGCAAAGCCATGATTCCTGTTGTGCTCATAACCGCTGTATTCGCGGTGATACTGCTTTTGGCAATGGAGTTCTTCATATACAGGGACGCACATGATCAGTTCATGCTTAACAGGCAGGAGATGATTTCAAATATTCATTCGAGAGATGTCAATACTCTTGGCAGCGGACGTCTGATGAGCATAACAGCTCATAATCTCGGGCTTAACGGCTATGATGTAAGTATCAAGGGATACAGCCTGACTGATTCCTATGGTTCTTCAAGAGGAACTGTATTTGGAGTGCTCCTTGATGAGAATGGTGATGTTGCCGCGTCGAGCCGTGAAAAGTTCTGGGTTATGATAAGGTTCGATGCTGATGACAAGTACAAGGATTTTTATTCCTGTGATTTCGATATTCCCGAGACAGAGGAGCTGCGCAAAGAGCTTGAACGTATATCGGAAGACAGGGAAAATATATTGTACATGAAAGTGAATAGTTTGTATGTGGATAAAGAAAACCTCAAAATGGTGCCTCATGAGGCGACCGTGGGCTTTCAGAAATATGCAGACGACGGAAACAAGCTGATAAAGGAAGAACAAAAGGATATTACCATAAATTTTGAACGGGAAGGCTATGAGTTCATTGAGGTAAAAGGAACTTCAATGATCAGCAAGAACACAGACGAACCTTATCCCCGTACATCGTTTGCACATTCTATAGGTACAGACTGCGGGATATTTGACAGCCTGCTGGAAAAATACAGACCTAAGGCAAATATGTCCTCAGCATATTTTTCTTCGGAAAACATCGGCACTTTTGTAAATGAGGACTATTCCGTTGACAGTATCAAAATAGACGGAAAGGAATACTGCCTTATCACCGTATACAGGATAGACGGCTGGACTTCGCCGATACGAAGCTTATATTTCCGCGCTGTACTGATATTCTTCGTATTTGCTGCAATTATCGCCGCACTGCTCTGCTGGAGAAAGGATATATTCAATCGTTCTATGTACGCCTTTGAGGACTATCAGCGCAACCTGACAAACAGTCTTGCCCATGACCTGAAAACGCCGCTTATGGCTATAGAAGGATATGCCGAGAATCTTCTTGACGGAATGATGACAGAAGAGGAAAAGACAAAATATCTGAATTCTATCGTGAACAGTGTTAAGTATACCGACAAAATAATACTTGATACCCTTGAACTTAATACGCTTGAAAGCCGTTCGGGCAATAAAAATGAGGAATTCGGGCTCCGACAGATCGGCGAGAAGGCCTTTGAGAAATATAAGACCATACTGGAAGAAAACGGCATAAAGCTCAGCTTTGATGGTGATTCTCAGGTCTGTGCAGATAAGAAGGCAGTTGAAAGGATAATAGAAAATCTCGTTTCAAATGCAGTAAAATACACTGAAAAAGGGGGGATCATAAAAGTTGCTGCTGGTAAAAAGCACATCTCGATAACCAATACCGTCAGAAAAAAACTGGACGTTTCAAAGTTTAAGCAGCCCTTTGTCAAGGGTGACAGCTCGCGCAGTGGCATGAACGGAAACGGTCTCGGACTTGCCATTGCTGACATGACAGCTGCTCATATTGGCGGAAAGCTCTCTCTCACGTGCAGCGATAAGGAGTTCACAGCTGAACTGAAACTCAAATGATCTGTTTATCGTTCGGCTTATATAAGAAAATCGATTTAGTAAAATGAGAATGATAAAGAAAGTGCGGGGACTTATAGTTTTACGATTTAACATTAATCTTGTGGCAGTAGAGTTATCAGCCCGATGAAAGACAGAACTTTATATTTCTTTTTCTATGAAATTGATATGCAGTTGATTTTGCAAGTATCGTCAAAAAGTGTAGGAAAACTGTAGGAAAATAACGAAAAAAGCACTTCCGATTTCTCAGAAGTGCCTATTTCATGAGGGTGGGAGATGGGATTCGAACCCACAGTCTTCGGGACCACAATCCGAAATCGTCGAGATTTCGGTATAATTGAGAGGTTTCATCAAGTTCCTGAAATGGCTTGATT
>JAFZYX010000005.1 GCA_017616055.1 Ruminococcus sp. | reverse complement strand
TACGACAGTAAGCGTTCCCATCAGCAGGTACTTGATCCATTGCTTCTCATACTTAAAGTACCGGCTGATACCGCTCGCAATGCCCATGATGACAACGTTGAAGATCATGAGAGCCCTGAAATGAATACGTATATAGAAGAATCCGCTCTCGAACAACAACCAGGTCACCACGACGACCAGGATCGTAACGTTTAAGATCAGCGTCAGCATGCGGTTCGCTTTGGTCTCGTTCTCTCTAAGGACACTTTCAGTGTTGACAGATACACCCTCTTTGCTCATAGACGCCTCCCGTAAGCTTGTAAATCTAAACAGATCCACATGCACAACTATTGAGTCTATAGTACTATCATTATGTTTTCAGAATATTGTGTAAGTGTTAACCGATAGAAAAAACTTATTGATTCAGCTCTCTGAAATTCGAGGCATCTCTGACTTAAACCGGTCTTCGAAAACTCCCCAAAAAAGTGGATAGTTAACAAAAGATTCTGTGAAAACCTTTAATACCTCGTCTTCATACGATCTGTCATAAAGCTTATACTCAAACATATGGTTATTCCTCGTTTTTATATAAACGGATCATATTTCGGTTATAACCTGTAGTGGTCTGATATGCCTTTTCTTTATGTGATTCCATCAGTCCGGTCAAGATGAAACTGCTCAAGCCGTCTATCTTCATGTCAGGATCAGTAATATCAAATACCTTTCCAGCATCGCGTTCTATCAACATGACGGATCCCTCATCAAAAAGCAGCGATATTTCCGCCAATACAGGGCTTTTACTGTCTTTGTTTTTTTCAATAATAGTCAGACCGATTTCTTCAGTAAACAATGCTGCCTTCATAGACTGTTTTTTTGAGTATCCCCTCTCGTTCAAGGTATTCTGCACCTTTTCAGAAAGCACGGAACACATCTCAGGTGTGAAAACACCATCAAACACAACTATATCTGCATGCTTTGGAACCAGCAAGTTGGGAAAGCTTGCTTTACCATAATGCCACCTGATGAATATCATGGTAATGATAAGAGCCAGAACAGGAGATAACGCAAATGCTGCCCACATCCCTGTTTTTCCCATCAGCAGCGATCCGACAATCGGAAGTACGGAATAAAGCACTCCATCCTTAAGGAATGTTACTCCTACCGCTAATCCCACCCGGTCAATCAGCATATAATAAGAAGTCATCAGAGATACCATACTGCAGAAGATCAATCCGAATGATACGATCCTAACAGCCATAACAGTAGGTTCCAGAGCTGCCCCTTCCTTGATGCCAAATAAACCGCAGAATTGCTTGGTGAAAAGTATGATCAGCAGATTTGCAATCACGCCTTCAACAGCTGCAGCCATCTTTGCTACATTCATCAGACGTTTTATCATTATATTGTTATCTTCGCCCAGATATGTTCCAAGCAAAGGCTGGATCGCCAAGCCGACTCCGTCCATAACAACGCCGAACTCCAGAAGACTGATAACTACGGCAAGTGTGATAAGTCCGGTCTCTCCATAACGACCTGACACATGAGCTATCAGAACATAATCGGCAATAGCCCAACAAATATAG
>JAFZYX010000026.1 GCA_017616055.1 Ruminococcus sp. | reverse complement strand
GACAGAAGCTCCCCATGCTTTGCCTGAACTGATAGCTATGGCTGTTGTAAGCATCACTTATATCTGGAAGCGGAATGCAATCTTAAGTGTTATTGCGGGAACAGCTCTCTATATGTTGCTTGTTCAGCATGTGTTCTGAATTGCAGTCAAGGAGGAAAAATGAGTTATACTGTTGTAATAGATAAGGCTTTATATGATGTTTATCCCGAGATACGGCTGGGGCTTATGCATTTTAAGGCCCATGTAAAGGCGTCGGATCCTGCATTCTGGGATTATATGGATACTCAGGTTCTTCCTGCAGTGCGTGCTGCCATTGAGAATAAAGAGTGGGGCGATATTCCTGGTGTACGGGGCAGCCGTCTGGCTTACAAAGCCTTTGGCCGGAACCCGGGGCGCTACAGGGTATCCTCCGAGGCGCTCCTGCGCAGGGTAAGGCGCGGAGATGAGCTTTATCATATCAATTCTGTTGTTGATGTTAACAACCTGCTTTCTGTTAAAAGCGGCCTTTCTGTGGGGTCCTATGACCTTGGTGCAATAAAAGGGACAGTGACACTCCGCAAGACAGTGGCCGGTGAAGGCTATACTGGTATAGGCAAAGAGTTTTTAGATATGGAGAATATGCTGGTGCTTGCAGATGATGAAGGAATTTTCGGCTCCTCTATGTCAGACTCTACCCGTGCTATGGTGACTGAAAATGCAAAGGAGATCCTTGTTGTTGTCTATTGTTTCGAGAACAGCATAGATTTGGAGAGTCTGCTGGCTGAGGGGCGCCAGGCCTTTGAGAAGTTTGCCTCTGCCACAGATATAGAAACTTGGATAGTATAAGTGCAGTATCCAAATATCATTCCAGCCAAATTTATCTCCCGGCCTAACCGGTTCATAGCCCATGTGGAGGTGGATGGCAGGGAAGAGATTGTGCATGTTAAGAATACAGGGCGTTGCAAGGAACTCTTGATTCCAGGCTGCACCGTTTATTTGACAGCTCCCGACAGCCCGGGGCGCAAGACCAAGTACGACCTGGTGGCTGTGATAAAGGATAACGGTCTGCTGATCAACATAGACAGCCAGGCTCCCAACAAGGTGATGGCAGAATATCTTGAGATACAGGGATATGATGTCATAGCCCCCGAATATACCTATGGTGATTCCCGTATCGATTTCTATACCGAGCGGAAGCTAAAAGGCAACAAAGAGGAGAAGTCTCTAATCGAGGTTAAGGGCTGTACACTTGAAAAGGATGGCATAGGCTATTTCCCCGATGCCCCAACTGAGCGGGGAGTCAAGCATATCCACGAGCTTATAAGGGCCAGAAAAGAGGGCTATAGGGCAGTGCTGGCTTTCGTAATCCAGATGGATGGAATTAAAGAAGTTCGTGCCAATGTGGAGACCCATCCCGAGTTCGGCACCGCCTGGGAAGAAGCTAGAAAGGCCGGGGTAGAGATATGGTTCTTGACTTGCCATGTAAGAGAAGATGGCTTCTCGATAATTGGACTGGAGAACTGCCATGACTAAGATTCTTTTTATCTGCCATGGAAATATCTGTCGCTCTGCAATGAGCGAATTCATCATGCGGGATATGGTTGAAAAGCGTGGGCTTTCTGACCAGATACAGGTTGCTTCTGCCGCAACTTCCAGAGAGGAGATAGGCAACGACATGTATCCACCGGCAAAGCGTAAGCTGAACAAGGAGCACATCCCATACACCCGCAGGCAGGCAAGGCAGGTGACACTATCAAACTACGATGAGTATGATCTTCTGCTCTGTATGGAGCAATACAATATCAGAAACTTAAAACGAATTATTCCCAATGACCCAAAGCATAAAATTCATCTTCTTTTGGATTACACCGATAATCCCGGCGATATATCAGACCCTTGGTATACAGATGATTTTGATACAGCTTATGATGATATTGTGGCTGGGTGCACAGGTCTGCTTACTTTTCTATCCCGTATTTCCAGTCGATGATGCCGCCGAACTCAAGAACATCGGTATAGCCTAATTCAACCAGATCCTGTGCAGCAAGTTTGCTCCGCCGACCGCTTCGGCAGTACACCAGAATAGTCTTGTCTTTATCTGGCAGCTCTTTCTCTGCCCTTAGCTTTATTTCATAATCAGGAATCAGAATAGCCCCTTTTATATGACCTGACGCAAACTCTTTTTCAGTTCGGACATCCAGCAGAATATAGTCGGTCCTGGTATCCATGATTTCCTTGGCCTGTACTTGCGAAATCTGTTTATAACCCTGTTTCTGGGCCATCAGTCTCCCGTTGGTTATGACCATCACCAGTGCTGCAGCAATGATGCAGATGATTACTATTTTATTCATAACTAAAATGTAACAGACAAACTGTCCGCCGGCAACCCATAAATCAAATGTGAAATTCTTTTGAATTTTTTTCTCAAAAGTCAAATCAAAATGAACTTTTTTTGAGTAATAGAGGGTAGGAGGCAAAAATGAAAGACAGAAGTCCGCTTGACAGCTTGTACGCCAATGGCGTATTATGCTGAATCAGATTGCAAAGGAGTTTAACAATGAGCCGTAAATATATGAGTGATGAAATGTTCAATGAACTCATGGAGAGCATGAATCAGGCTGTTGCAATAATCAAGGGAGAAATGAAACCATCCAGGGTGTTTGTATATTCTCCACTCAATGTAAAAAAAATACGAGAAAATGCTAAGAAAAATCAGGAGGAGTTTGCCCATATGATAGGTGTCAGCATTGGAACACTGCGCAACTGGGAGCAGGGGCGCCGCCAGCCGGAAGGGCCTGCCCTGGCATTGCTGAGACTTGTCGCTTTTGATCCTGACTATGTTGCTCAGGTGCTTCATTGATATCTGGTATTATTGAAAAACAACGGGCGGTGCACAGGTCTGCTTACTTTTCTATCCCGTATTTCCAGTCGATGATGCTGCTGAAGATTTTCGAAATTCGTTAAAAAATGGTATAAAAGATTTCCATTTTTCGTGAAAAAACAGTAAAAAACATTTGCATTTTTCGGGAATATGCCGTATAATCATAGCATGATTTTGAAGCGTAAGATATATGCTGAACTGCTTAATTGGAAAGAAAAAGCTCAAGGAAAGTCCGCTGTTCTCATTGAAGGTGCACGCCGTGTTGGAAAAAGTACTGTAGTGGAAGAGTTTGCAAAAGCCCAATATAAGGATTATATTATTTTGGATTTTGCACGAGAAAACAATGATATCAGACAAAACTTTGAGGATAATATAGATAATCTGGATGTTTTTTTTCGTAATCTGTTTATTCTTAAAGGAAAAGAACTTCCTAAACGGGAAGCAGCAGTTATTTTTGATGAAGTTCAGTTGTTCCCAAAGGCAAGGCAGGCAATAAAATACCTGGTTCAAGATGGGCGCTATGATTATATCGAAACTGGATCATTAATCAGCATAAAGAAAAATGTACAAAACATCCTTATCCCATCCGAAGAACATAAACTTAAAATGTTTCCACTTGATTTTGAAGAATTCCTTTGGGCTCAGGGGAATACTGCTGTGATGCCTGCTATTCAGGATGCATATGAACACAAAAAACCATTAGGAGATGCTGCCCATAGGCAGATTATGAAACTATTCCGCACATATATGGCTGTAGGG
>JAFZYX010000233.1 GCA_017616055.1 Ruminococcus sp. | reverse complement strand
CCCATTGTGAGAAGTAAGAGGGACAAAATCCATAGTAATCAGGTATTTCGGATTGTGATCCCTGATACTCTCCAACGGTGCAAGCTCGCGCGCAAGGGTTTTTCCATCAGCGTCATTTACAGTGTATGCCACCTGATAGTACTCTTCTCCATAGTCACCAATTGCAATAAAATCAACCTCTGCTGAACCAACTTTTCCAATTTGTACTTCGTATCCACGGCGCAATAGCTCCAAATATACTACGTTTTCCAGAATATGCCCTGTATCGACCTTCTTGCTGCCGAGCAGATAATATCGCAAACCGATGTCGGAAAGATAATACTTGCTGCCTGTCGCAAGGTGCTGTTTTCCTTTTACATCGTATCTGCCTGCCTTATAGAGAACAAAGCTTTCAACAAGCGCAGAAAGATAGTTTTCCACTGTAGGCGCTGAAATCTTGCGCCCATAGGAGGTCATGGTGTTCGCTATATTGGTTGCAGAACAAAGGTTGCCGATGTTATCAAACATATAGCGGATTACGCTGTCAAGCATCCCCGCATCGGATATACGATGCCTTGCAACAATGTCTTTCAGGACAATAGAGGTATAGATGCCTTCCAGATATGCGTTGATGTCCCTGCGACGGGATAATTGCAGTATATAGGGGAACGAGCCATTCTGGATATAGCGTTGATACTTCATCTGCAGATCGGTCTCATCTTCCAATGCGGAAATGTATTCTTTAAAGGAAAGCGGCAACATCTTAATCTCAACATAGCGACCGGAAAGAAGAGTGGCCAGCTCACCGGAAAGCATATAGGCGTTTGATCCCGTGATATATACATCGCAGTTTGCCTTAATAAACAGACCATCCACTGCTTTCTGAAAGTCTGGAACTGTCTGTACCTCGTCAATGAAGATATAATTCATTTTATCAGGATTCAGTCGATCCTTAACCAAATTATAGAGCTGTAAGTAATCCTGTACATCGTGATAATCGGGATCTTCAAGATTGATGCGGATGATCTGATCTTTCTGGACGCCGTCATTTTGCAAATACTCGCAGTACAAATCAAACAGCGTTGATTTTCCACAGCGACGGATTCCCGTGATAACTTTTATAATCTGTTTTTCCCGGAAGCTGATAAGCTGTTCCATATAAATCGGGCGATTAATAAGATCACGCATTGCTCACACCTCCTTTTTGCAAAATGAATATATCATAAATTGCTTATTTCTTCAAGTTTGCAAAGTGAATTTTGCAAACTTTATGTTTCCTGGCCTGACCATTAATCGTGTTTAGCAGATAATAGAATTTTGACTTTGAGCGTATGCTGTTTTGAAAAATCGCTTGACAATTTATTCTGAACAGTCATAAAATAACAAATGATAGATAACAGCTGTTAGCTATTAACTGTTATCAGCGTAAGGATGTGTGTGTTATGCCGCCGAAGATCAGATTTCAAAAGGATGAAATCGTTACTGCTGCGCTGAATGTAGCGAGAAATCATGGAATTGATTCTGTCACAGCCCGCGAAGTGGCAAAGGAACTCGGTGTATCCGTCGGTCCGATTTTTACCTGGTATGAGACGATGGAACAGTTGAAGGCGGATGTTTGTGAGCAGGCGAAACATCTGTATCGGGAATATATTGAACGTGGACTGTCCGGTCCCGTTCCCTTCCTTGGCGTGGGACAGCAGTATCTTCGTTTTGCGAAAGAAGAGCCGGAACTG
>JAFZYX010000232.1 GCA_017616055.1 Ruminococcus sp. | reverse complement strand
TTTTCTTACACTACTTCTTAAACTTTACTTAAATCTTGCCATATTATGTATTGTTTTCGCAAAATCATCACCTAAAATGTATTTACTTTGTAGATTTTGTATATATTTTATTGACTTTTTGTTACTATGATGGTAATATTTAATATACAGAGAAACAACAGTACCTGTCTGTTAGGGGATATACAGACAGGGCATCCATCAGGGAGTTGGTAAGGAATGAAACTTAAAAAGACAAAAAAGCTCATTTCCGTTTTCCTTACAGCCTGCATGGCGCTGCCACTTGTAAATGGCGGTAATCCTGCCTCACGGCAGATAATCACCGGTACAGCGGCAGCTGCGGAATACTCGCACGATGACGATCTCGTTCTACGCTATGACAGCATGGCTGGCTTTGTCAACACTGACAACGCCTTCAATAACGACGAGTCATTCTACAAAGCACTTCCGCTTGGAAACGGACGTATCGGTGCAATGGTCTACGGTAATTGCCCCGACGAGCTAATCGACATCAATGAATGTACCGTATGGAGCTCAGGTCCCGGTACGAACAACAGAGAAGGAGCTGCATCTCATATCAAAGAGGTGCAGGATCTTCTGAAAAACGGCAGATACAATGACGCAAATGGCATCGTCGCTAAGTATATGATTGGTGGTGGCGAAGCAAAATATCAGAAAGTAGGTGCTTTAAAGCTCAGCTTCGGACACGAAAGAGTCAGCAATTATTCTCGAGAACTCGACATGAACGATGCTGTATCAAGAACAGTCTATACCTTTAATGGGAAAAAATATACCCGTGAATCCTTCGTAAGTCACCCCGATCAGGTAATAGTTACTCGTATAACATGTGATACTCCAGGATCGGTATCGCTTTCAGCAGGCTATGATGGAGTTCTCAACGGTGGCGTCACAACCGACGGGAATGACACTCTCATAGCTAACGGTCACGGCAGCGAAGATCTTTGGATTCAAGGTGCTGTTTATTTCTCCTCACGCAGCAAGTTCATACCTGACGGAGGAAGAGTAAGTGCAGGTAACGGCAAGATAACAGTCGCCGATGCAGATTCGCTCCTCATACTCACGTCCGTCCGCACCAATTATGTGGACTATAAGACCTGCAATGGTGATGAAAAAGGTGATGCTACTAAAGATTTAGATAGAGCCTCAAAGCTCTCATATGACACCCTCTACCAAAACCACAAGGCTGACTATCAGGAGCTTTTCAAACGCGTGGACGTCGATCTTGGAGGAAATACTGATACAGTACGCAAAATGACTACTCCGCAGCGTATCGCAGACTTTAGCCGTTCTGACGACCCCAAAATGGTCAAGACCCTCTTCCAGTATGGCAGATACCTTATGATAAGCGCCTCCCGTGACGCTCAGCCGATGAACTTACAGGGCATATGGAATAAATACTCCTCCCCCGCATGGGGCAGCAAGGCAACTACAAATATAAATTACGAAATGAATTACTGGCCTGCTTTCACCACGAATCTTGCAGAATGCTTCGCTCCATTTGCAGAGAAAGCAAAGGGACTGGCAGAGGCAGGCAGTGAGACAGCAAAAGTAAACTATGGCATAAGCAAAGGCTGGGTGCTCCACCACAACACCGACCTTTGGAATAGAACAGGTCCTATCGACGGTGCATGGGGACAGTGGCCAACAGGCGGAGCATGGGTATCAAATATGCTCTACGATGCTTACCGTTTCAATCAGGATGAGGAATACCTTGCGGATATATATCCTGTTATCAAAGGCAGCGCAGAGTTTCTAAATGAGCTCATGACAACTGCAAAAATCAATGGTCAAGAGTATGCAGTAATAAGCCCGAGCACTTCTCCGGAAATAAATCTTCCAGCTTTTCCTGACGCCTGCATAGACCAAAGCGTTACTATGGACAATGGCATTGCCCGTGAGCTCTTCAAAGACGTTGCGGAAGCCTCTGAGATATTGGGTAAAGACTCGGCTCTTCGCGATGCTCTTAGCTCAAAGCTTACAATGATACGCCCTGAAACTATAGGCAAATGGGGACAGATACAGGAATGGGCACAAGACTGGGACAATCCTAATGAAAAGCATCGTCATATCTCGCATATGTACGCTCTTTATCCCGGATTCGAAATAACTCCTGAGGACAATCCTACTACTGCAAAAGCAGCTGCTGCCTCTCTTAATGGCAGAGGCGACGACGGTACTGGCTGGTCCGAAGCGTGGAAGCTCAACTGCTGGGCAAGGCTCGAAGACGGAGCTCATGCTTACAACCTCATAAAGCTTCTTATTTCACCCGTAAACAATTATGGCAGACTTTATGATAATCTGTGGGACGCACATCCACCTTTCCAGATAGACGGAAATTTTGGTTTCACATCAGGCGTAGCAGAAATGCTCCTGCAAAGTCAGAATGACGTCATCACACTTCTCCCAGCTCTTCCAAAGCAGTGGGCAAACGGTCACGCAAACGGTCTCTGTGCCCGCGGAAACTTTGAGATAACCGAAATGAGCTGGGAAAACGGTATACTAGAAAAAGTGACAATACTCTCAAAGTCAGGCGGCACCTGCACTGTGCGATACGGCGGCACAGTGATAAGCTTTGACACAGAGGCGGGTAAAGAATACAAACTCAGCGGAGAATTACAGCTTGAAAGTTCCACTATCGAACTTCAAAATCTTGCACTGAACAAGGAAGTAACAGCCTCAGGTTCCGAGCAGAACGCTGACGCTTCGCTTATCGCAGACGGAAACGACAGTACAAAGTGGAGTCATAATGACGGGCTCAGCGGAGAATGGGTTCAGATAGATCTTGGAGAAAATTACGATATTCAGCGCTGGAACGCTAAATTTGCAGGCATTAAAGACGATATCAAGTACAATCCACGCGATTTCAGGCTGCAAGCCAGCTCAGACGGCAAGAGCTGGAACGATATTGCCGTTGTATACGGTAACACAAAGAGCTCCTGCGGACGTAATGTCAGCGGAGTTTCGGCAAGGTACATCAAACTGGAAATGATAACCTCAACTCAGACAAATGATGGAGGAGCTTCAGTCTATGAACTGGAGATATGGGGCAAAGACGACAAGCCGCCTGTTCCACGCTCTGCTTACAAAAAATACAATGGAAGCGGATATAACTTCATGTATGGCGGCATACGCAAAGACGAAGATTTCGGCAATGCAATAGGCTACATTACCGACGGTTCGTACATAGTTTTCCGCAATCTAGACTTCGAAAGCGGCGCGGAAGGCTTCCGCGTCAGCGCAGCAAGCGCTACAGATGGCGGTACTATCGAGATACGCATAGGAGGTTCCGATGGAACTCTAATAGGCAAATGTGATATTTCAGGAACGGACGATTGGAATGAATATCAGGAAATGAGCTGCAGTACCAATAACTGCACAGGAACTCACGACGTTTACCTTATATTCAAGGGCGGTGACGGCTATCTTTTTAACGTAGGTGAGTTTGAGTTCTATGGCATAAAGGGTGATATCAACGGTGACAGGCGCGTTGACGTATTCGACATGATACGTTACAGAAAAGCCCTCACCAGCAATTTAAAGCTCACAGGTCTTTCCCTTTCAAACGCTGACGTCAACGGAGACAGCGAAACAGGCATTGCAGATGCTGTAATGCTTCAGAAGCTACTTCTCGGAAAAACATCATAACTCAGGATAAATTTCCAATATACAATCATCCCGAAAGCCCCTGTGACCACAAATGGTCACAGGGGCTTAAACCTATATTGACAACCTGTATTATCAGCTGTATAATTAATACTACATTAACAGGACGGATGATAACCGCCCCAAAAAGTTCAATTAGCTAAGGGAGAAAGCAATGGAGCCACTATTTACAACCGAAAGACTTTCAATAAGGAAATTTCATCCAGAGGATTATAATGATCTTGCAGATATAATCGCAGACCCAGAGGTCACATACTTTGAGCCATACCCTACATTTACAAGAGAAGCATGCATACAAGAAGCTATGAATCTCTCCGAAAATGACGATTTCTTTGCTGTAATTCTCAATCAGAAGGTCATCGGAAAGATATATTTCTCGAAAAAAGGTGCAGGTACATACGAACTTGGCTATACCTTCAACAGCTCATATCAGGGCAAGGGTTACGCCTGCGAAAGTATCCGAGGCTTTATGAGCTACGCATTTGAGAATCTCGGAGCCCGCCGCATTATTGCTGAGATAGATACAAGAAATTCGCGCTCATACAGGCTCGCAGAAAGACTAGGAATGCGTCGTGAAGCCGAGCACAAGGAACTCTTTCCGCGTAAGGAAAACAAAGATATATTCAACGATTTTTATATTTATGCCATTCTCAAAAAGGAATTTAATTCGTAGCAAAACCAAAGCCCTGATACAGTCAACTGATGACTGACTCAGGGCTTTACATTTTTTTACTGTTGGAATACCTTTTTCTTACGTTCAAAAGTATCGCCGAAAGCATAATATAAGCCTTAGTATTTGATACAAACCTTAGTATTTCAGGCTCCTCCGCCATGTTGATTTTTAGTAGTGTTCTCGAAGCTACAAGTATAAAACCAAAAACAACCAGCATTCGACTCTGTGAGATAGTGAAGTCATTAGCTATCATATGTATCACTATCACAAAAAATGCAATAACAAGAAAAGCCGAAAAGATATCCATTGCTATAATACCATAAAAATATGACTGCTTCTCTCTGAAAACATACAGATAGTTTCTGTACTCTTTAATTATCTGAGCAACCTCTACCAATATTCCTGCAACAGGAAATAAAATCAGCAGATAAGAACGTTCACTGACCATAATAACGCCAATGAAAAAAACGAAGATAAGCGGCAACAGACCTGCTAAGACAGTGTATATCACGGTTAATATATGGTTGTTCTCTACCATTCCGAAATAACTGTCGTCAAACAAGTTAATATTTGATTTTATATCGTGAATATTTACTAAGCCGTTTACTGCACAGATAACTGCATATAAAGAAGTCAATATGATTGATACATAATATAATGTTTTGCTTGAGTGTTTGTAGGATCGGCGCACTGATTCGCTGCTCGACTCACAAACAGGACATTTTTCTTTATTATTCTCTATTCTGCTTCCGCATTTCGGGCAGACGCGCATTACAGCTTCCAGTCATCACAGAGCTTATGTATAGCCTCTGTGAGCTGCCTCATATCCGCATTTGTCCGGCCATCTGAGTCTTTGATAAGAGCCGAAAGGCGCTCCGCAGCAGCAATAAGATCACTGTAGGCGATGTTGAAGTTCGCTGTATTCTTACGCTTTGGTATCGGTATAGGCTCTGCATCAACAGTAATAACATTCTCTGCTATATCGAACTCTGCACCGCTATACGGAACATACACCTCAGCACCAAGCTCATCGCGCAGACGCTGAGCAAAGCTCTCAGAAGAGGTTGCCTCGCCATGGTTTATAAAAAATCTCTGAACTCCCGATACTGTCTTAGCCCAGGCGAGAAGTCCATTAACATCAGCATGACCGCTTATACCTGGAAGCTGAGTTATACTAGCTGCAACCCTGACAGTCTCACCAAAGAGCTTTACACGCTTTGCGCCGTCAACAAGTGCTCTGCCCAGTGTATTGCTCGCCTGATATCCAACGAAAAGAATAGTATTCTCTTTTTTCCAAAGGTTATGCTTAAGATGATGCTTGATACGTCCTGCCTCGCACATACCGCTGGCAGAAATGATGACCTTGGGACGCGTATCCTCATTAATAGCACGAGAATCATCGCTGCTTACAGTCCTTATAAGGTCTGTGAAGCTGATAGGATTTATACCCTGACGCACAAAAGTAAGAGCTTCCTCGTCATAGCAGCTTTCACGGTTGCTGATAAATATATCCGTGGCCTCATTTGCAAGAGGGCTGTCAACGTAAACAGGGAATCCATCATGACCTTTTACAAGTCCCTCAGACTTGATATGGCGTATGAAATAGAGCATTTCTTGTGTCCTGCCGACTGCAAAAGAAGGAATTATAACACTGCCGCCACGATCAAAAGTCTCCTGAAGAACTCTTGCAAGGGACGAAGTATAGTCCGTAGGTCGATCGTGAACACGATTTCCATAGGTGGACTCCATAACAACATAATCGGCAGCAGCGATACTCTGCGGATTACGTATAAGAGGCTGCTCTGTGTTGCCTATATCGCCTGAAAAAGCGATAGTTTTTGAAATTCCATTCTCGGTGATGGTGAGAAGTATACTTGACGAACCGAGAAGATGACCTGCATCGCGGAAGAGAACCTTTATACCATCGCATATTTCAAATTCCTGTTCGTATCTGTGAGGTACAAATAACTCGATAGCGCCTATAGCATCATCCATTGTATAAAGCGGCTCATAGTCAGGCTCTCCACGACGTGCAGCCTTACGGTTGCGCCATTCCGCTTCAAACTCCTGAATGTGTGCGCTGTCACGGAGCATTACCGAACAGAGATTTGAAGTCGCCTCTGTAGCATGAATTTCTCCCTGAAAGCCACCTGAATAAAGCAAAGGAAGAAGTCCTGAATGATCTATATGAGCGTGAGTTAAAAGAACAAAATCTATATTTGAAGGAGAAACAGGTATCTGAACATTCTCGAAAACATCTTCGCCCTGCTGCATACCGAAATCGACAAGAAATCTCTTACCGCAGGCTTCAATAAAGGTACAGCTACCCGTGACCTCATGGGTAGCACCGATGAATGTCATTTTCATAAAAAACCTCCTTTGATCAAAATCCAATGTTGCTGAATTTTGACCTGAGTAATTAC
>JAFZYX010000231.1 GCA_017616055.1 Ruminococcus sp. | reverse complement strand
TGGATCAGTTTCAACTGCTCTGCCTTGTTTAATGCTTTCTTGACAGTCAATATATCGCTGATTTGAACTTCCGCGAAACTTTATTTCCCAGTCCTTTTGTTCAAGGATAAACGGTCCATCAATAAGAATATCAGTTACCTTTAATAGTTCGTCCCAATTATTCTGGTCACGTGATTCAAAAAGCTTTTCGAACGTGTAGCCCGTATACGTTATGATATTTAATCCAAGCTTTTTAATCTCTTTTCCTAGTGATGCAAGAGCTTGTGCCTGACAGAACGGTTCACCCCCGCTGAATGTTACGCCATCCAGAAGTGGGTTCCCTTTTATCTTTTCAAGCAACACTTCGGTACTGATTATAATTCCACCGTTGAAATCATGGGTTTGCGGATTGTGGCATCCTTTACAATCGTGAGGACACCCCTGAACAAATATTGTAAATCGTATTCCCGGTCCATCAACGATTGAATCATTGACGGTTCCGGCAATTCTGAGTTCCATTATATCACCTTATACATCATGTTTAACGCGGTCGTGCTCTTCTGCACGTTTGCCGTTATTGAAACGATCAAGAGTTCCAACAAGATATCCTGTAATACGCCTTATTCTGTCGAAAGCAACATTGTCTGAATGTTCCTTTCTGCCACAGCATGGACAAGTCTCACCGATGATACCGGTATATCCACAACATGGGTCACGGTCTACAGGATGATTTATAGCTCCGTAGCCGATGCCAGATTCCTTCATACAGCGAACTATCTTTTCGAATGCACTGAGATTCTCGAGTGGATCACCGTCAAGCTCAATATAGCTTATGTGACCTGCATTTGTAAGCTGATGATATGGAGCTTCTATCTTGATTTTCTCAAATGCACTGATAGGATAATATACTGGCACATGGAATGAGTTTGTATAATAATCTCTGTCGGTAACACCTTCGATAATGCCGTATTTCTTGGCATCCATACGAACAAAACGTCCTGAAAGTCCCTCAGCTGGAGTAGCAAGGAGCGAGAAGTTCAGACCTGTACGTTTTGATTCTTCATCAAGTCTCTTCCTCATTGACGATATGATTTCCAAGCCGAGTTCACGAGCTTCTTCACTTTCTCCGTGATGTGCACCGATAAGTGCCTTTAGAGTTTCAGCAAGTCCGATAAAACCAACAGAAAGAGTACCGTGCTTGAGCACATCACCCACTATATCGTCAGGACCGAGTTTGTCGGAATCTATCCATATTCCCTGACCCATAAGGAAAGGATAGTTTCTAACCCTTTTCTGAGCCTGAATGTTAAAGCGATGCATGAGCTGATCTATAACAAGTTCCATTTTTTCCTCAAGCATATCGAAGAAAAGTCCAACGTTGTGATCAGCTTTAATTGCAAGTCTTGGAAGATTGATAGATGTAAAGCTAAGGTTACCTCGTCCTGTAACTATTTCTCTTGAAGGATCAAAATTGTTTCCGATAACACGTGTACGACATCCCATGTAAGCTATCTCGGTATCAGGGTTACCTTCCTTATAATACTGAAGGTTGTAAGGAGCATCGATAAACGAGAAATTCGGGAAAAGCCTTTTAGCAGATACTCTGCAAGCAAGCTTGAAAAGGTCGTAGTTTGGATCTGTGGGGTTATAGTTTATACCTTCTTTGATCTTAAAGATGTGAATTGGAAAGATAGGAGTCTCGCCATTTCCGAGACCAGCCTCTTGAGCAAGAAGAACGTTTTTTATTACCATTCTTCCTTCTGGAGTAATATCTGTACCATAATTAATTGAGCTGAAAGGAGTTTGTGCGCCAGCACGGCTGTTCATGG
This sequence comes from Ruminococcus sp., assembly GCA_017616055.1. Lineage (GTDB taxonomy): Bacteria > Bacillota > Clostridia > Oscillospirales > Ruminococcaceae > Ruminococcus. Next base: position 17,166 of record JAFZYX010000231.1, on the reverse strand, counting down.
TATTAAGGTTGTGGATGAGTGCTTCCATAGCCTGATATGTAGCTCTGTCTGTTTCTTTTTCAGCATTTCTTGTAGCGAAAGCCTGAATTTTCTCAGCAGTTTCCTTATCAGTATATTTGAGCAGCAACTCAAGTTCCTTTTCCTTGTAGCCGTTATCATTAGCAAGAATAGGCTTGAGCTCATATTTTTCAGCCATTTCTTTTTTTATTTCGTCAACAGTCTCGAATTCGTTTTCTACACCGCCTATGAGCGACATAGCTCTTGCGATATTCTGCCAATATCTTGAGGCATAGGTCTTTTTTACGCCTTCTGCCATAGCATAATCAAATGTAGGTATACTTTGACCTCCGTGTTGATCGTTCTGATTGGACTGAATAGCAATACATGCAAGAGCTGAATAACTTGCAATATCGTTAGGTTCTCTAAGAAAACCATGTCCTGTAGAAAAGCCATTCGTAAACAGCTTTTTTAGATCAATCTGAGTACAGGTGGTTGTAAGTGTGTAGAAATCGAGGTCATGTATATGTATATCGCCGTCACGGTGAGCTTTTGCGTGTGCAGGCTCGAGGACATACATTTCATAGTATTCCTTAGCCGATACAGATCCGTATTTGAGCATAGTGCCCATAGCGGTATCACCGTCAATATTGGCGTTTTCACGCTTTATATCACTGTCTTTAGCAGGACTGAAGGTTAACTCATTGAGGACGCACATCAGGTTGGTTTTCATCTCACGTGAGCGTGTGCGCTCATAACGATAGAGAATGTAAGCCTTTGCTGTTTTTGCGTGACCTTTTTCAATGAGAACTTTTTCTACAAGGTCCTGAATTTCTTCTACAGTTGGAGTTTTTCCTGGGTTTTGTTCCTCATAGAGCCGGCATACCTCAACCGCAGAGTCCATTGCTGTGTTGAAATCTGTGCCACCTCTAGCTTGTGCAGCTTTAAATATAGCATTTGCAATCTTTTCTATATTAAAAGGAACTTTTCGTCCGTCTCTTTTAATAATGTGTATTATCATTTCTATACCATACCTCCAAACACAATATATAGTGTCTGTCTTTCTAATGCTCTTCTACTATTATATATAATTATATTTGATATGTCAATGTAGTATCTGCACAATACGAGTGTATTAAATACAAATAGAATTGTGATAAATGTGCATAAATTATTTATAAAAAGTGCTTTTGGCGATATTCGGACGTTTAAAAGACATCTACTAAATGTAAAAGCTCCAACACTATATATAGTGTTGGAGCTGAAAATTATACTGTGTGACAAAGTATGTAATCTGTGATTTTTTTGAAAGCTTTATTTGTAAGAGCGTTTGTTTCAGTATCAATGTATTCTTGTGATATTGAACCGTCAACGCTCTTTAATGCTGTATTTGTATCAAGACAATATACACCTGTCATATTTGCAATTGTGAGAAGTTTTGTATTATATTCGTTTATAAGGCTGTTGTTTATCTTCTCGTTGCTTTCAAGTACTGGTGGAAGTTGTAATATATATATATCACTAGATTGGAGATATCCCCTGACATTTCTTACAAACTCAGTATAATTTGATACCATATCATCAATTTTTGATGTGCCGATGTCACTTCCAAGCATGATATATATTTTCTCAGGCTTCTTTGCCTGGAGTATCTCATAGGCGGTTTTGTTTCCGTAAGACGTATCTATTGTAACTGTATTGCAGTTTGCTGCATTGAGGACTTCATTTCCTATTACATCTTTGAAATCTGTGCATTTATCGATACCGAGGAGCAAAGAATCTGTAACAAGGCAACAAGTGTCAAGATAAGACTTGTCTTTCGTCTGAGACTGTTGTATTGGATTGGCGTGTCTATTTTGAGTATTATCGTTTTGCTCTTCGCTGTTTTCTACTGTGATATCGTAATCAGAATTTTTATCGGAGTTTTCCTCTACCACAATCTTGTCAAATTCTTCTTCCCAGAAGTTCTGATTCATGTTTGCGGCTAACATATATATAATAAAGCATCCCAGAAATGATAGTAAAAATATAAAAATTAGTCCCCATAAACTGAATCTTACCTTTGGTCTGCCTCTTTTTTTATCTGAAATTCTTGTAATGCTTTTCTTTTTTGCCATATTTTCTCCTGACTCATGAAGAGCTGCCGAATTACGGTGAACGGCATACCGAAATGTGTCATACATGTTTATTATACCCTATTTTGACTATATTTGCAATAGATTTCTGTTATTTTTTTATTTCGATATAGACTTGAATTTCATGAAAAAAAGGTCTATAATATTACTATAATCGCTTTAGGAGGGATGAAATGTGTTCCACTGCGGCAAACCTATGATAAAAGGCGTTTTCAAGATTGAACAGCGAGGTATCCCGTCAAGGCATTCGACTTTAGTTTATCCTGTGTCGACTTTCTATGAGAATGATACTATGATATGTGAGGTTCCAACTGATAAGACATTGGGTTATTATTGCTCTGAATGTGGTATGCTCATAGGAGTTTTCCCTATTACTCACCCTACAGGATTTGCTGGTGAGTTCAATAAGGATATTGATGAAAGCATAGACATTCTTCCTAAGAAGATATGCAATGAATGCGGTTCGGAGATCGATGTGGACTACCCGAGATGTCCTTTCTGTGGTCATATATTTGAAGCGATATGATATTAAGCCTGTATTTCAGGAAATTTACATAATGGAGGTCTTTTTTATGAATTACAAAGAAAGCTTTATTAAATTCATGGTTGATTGCGGCGTTCTTACTTTTGGTGAATTTACACTTAAGAGTGGCAGAAAGGCTCCGTATTTTATAAACTGCGGAAACTATAAGACTGGTTCACAGCTTGCTAAACTCGGAGAATATTATGCTGAATGCATAAAAGCAAATGATATTCCAGTTGATACTCTCTTCGGACCGGCTTATAAAGGCATTCCGCTTGCTGTATCTGCTGCTGTAGCACTTAGTAATAAGTTCGGCATAGATGCTGCTTACTGTTTTGACAGAAAGGAAGCAAAGGATCATGGCGAAGGTGGTATGTTCGTTGGAAAGGAACTAAAGGACGGCGAAAATGTTATTATCATTGACGATGTAATGACTTCTGGAAAGGCCCTTCGTGAATCTATGCCTAAGCTTATGACTGCTGCTGATGTTAATGTTACAGGTATGGTTATCACTGTTGACCGTATGGAAAAGGGTACAGGCGAATTATCAGCTGTTCAGGAAGTTAAGCGTGATTTTGGTGTTATAGTTTACCCTATCGTTACAATGGAAGATATTATTGAAGCTATAAAGAATGATATCGTACCAGGTAAGGAATACCTTGACAAAATGCTTGAATACAGAGCGCAGTATGGCGTAAAATGAGTTTAATTTTTGATACAGAAAGAGCCCGAAAACAATTTTGTTTTCGGGCTTTAATAATACTATTTATGGATTATTTGAACAGTATTATCAGAAATTGCTCAACAAGAACAACGGAAATAAGTGCAACAGGATATGTTGCAGCATAAGCTGAAGCAACATTCTCCGTACCTGCTGTGCTAATCAGAGTTCCGAGCGCAGGAGTTGAAGTCATGCCACCTGTGATAGAGCCGAGATTGTTCAAAAGACTGAGCTTGAGTACGTACTTGGCAAAAAGATAGCCTAAAATCATAGGGATAATGGTTAGAATTATGCCATACACGAAATATACGGCGTCAAAATACTGTACGAATTTCGCTCCACCTGAAATGCCAGCACCAATAAGGAAGAACATTAGACCTAGTTCACGGAATACCTTCAGAGTGGAATCCTTAGGAGTTACAGAAAGCTTACCGAAATGTCCGAAGTGACCAAATAAAAGAGACACAAGAAGGCATCCGCCTGTTGTAGAAAGTGAGAAATTACCGAACTTGAAAGAACCGATAATAATACCGAAAAACGCTGCTAGAGCAAATGGCATTATTCCAAAGCTGTCCATTTCTATGGGCTTTGACATCTTTTTTGCTTTTAAATTGCTTTTTGAAGCAGGAGTGAGAAAAGCTCTTTCTTTTTCCATATTTGCTTTTGTGAGTTTGGGGATTATCTGGACAAAGAGAACAACTCCTATAACTCCAAATATGTATGCTATTGCATAACCGACAGAAACTATACTCTGAAGATGATCTGTTCCGACAGCGTCCTTTGCTGCCGAGAAGCCAGGAGTACTTGTAAGTGCACCAGAAAGGATACCCGAAAGCATTGCTGTAAACTCTTCATTTTTGAGATCTGTGAAGTTCCTGCCTACAAGGATGCATCCTGCACAGGTAAGACCTGCACTGAAAATAATGATAATTGCAAGAAGAACATACGATTTAAAGTTCTTTTTGAAGTTGCCGAAGAAATTAGGTCCTGCAATAAAGCCTACTGCAGTAACAAATAGTATAAGTCCTAGGTTATCGATTATCTTCAGTGCGTTTCCAACGAAATCAGTATTTATTTCGTTGGAAAGATCTTTGTAGAAGATACATCCGTATAAAAGAGCGATAATGAATACGCCTGCCGTACCAAGAGAAATACCTTTAATAGTAATTCTTCCGAGGACATATCCGAGTGCAGCTATCGCTATTACGGAGATCATAAGGAATGAAACACCATGAATTGAAAGTATTCCATTAAAAAATTCCATTTAATATCACTTAACTTTCTTTTATAATGACATATTTTCGGGACGCTTTTTACAGCGTCCCAAATTTTTATTTTTTCCTTGCATAATGTGGAAGAAGCAAAGGTGAAGCAGTTCCGCTTGCGGCACCTGCTGATTCAAGTTCCTTATTGAACTTCTCGATATGATCAAGTGTTAGCTTTTCAGGAGAAGCCGTTTCCTTTGCCTTGGCAGCAGCATAGATGCCAGCATTTCTGCCAAATACGATGACATCTAGGAGAGAGTTACCCATGAGTCTGTTTCTTCCGTGGATACCGCCAGCTACCTCTCCTGCCGCATAAAGGTTCTCAACTCCAGTAGAACAGTCGTCAGATATTTCGAGACCACCATTTTGATAGTGAAGTGTCGGATAAACAAGGATAGGTTCTTTGCGGATATCTATGCCATATTTACCGAACATTCTCATCATAGCAGGGATACGCTTTTCGATAGTTCCCTTTCCGTTCTTGTACTCTATCATTGGGGTATCGAGCCAAACAGCCTTTCCAAGAGAAGTTTCTATACCTTTGTCGCGTTCTGTACATTCACGTATTATAGAAGCTGCCGTTACATCGCGTGTTTCCAGTGGATGCATGAAAACATCACCATCGATATTGACAAGCTTTGCGCCGAGCGAACGTACCTTTTCGGTAACAAGAGCACCGAATATCTGCTCGGGATAGCCTGTACCAGTGGGGTGATACTGTAAAGTATCAGCATAAAGAAGCTTTGCACCAACCCTGTAGCCGAGGATAAGTCCGTCGGCAGTTGCACCGTAATGGTTTGAAGTTGGGAATCCCTGATAGTGAAGACGTCCTGCACCACCTGTTGCAATAATAACCGTCTTTGCTTTAGCAACGAGGAGCTCTTTGGTTTCCATATTCATAAGAACAGCACCTGCTGCCTTACCGTTTCCGTCGAGGATTATTTCAACTGCAGCTGTAAAATCAACTACAGGAATACCTCTGTTGATCACTTCGTCACGTAGTGTTCTCATTATTTCTGCACCGGAATAGTCCTTTGCAGCGTGCATTCTTTTGCGTGAAGTACCACCACCGTGAGTTGTTACCATTGTTCCGTCTGGCTCTTTATCGAACTCAACACCGAGTTTGTTGAGCCACTGTATAGCCTCTGGAGCTTTTGTGACCAGTTTCTTTACCAGTTCTGGTTTAGCTGCAAAGTGTCCGCCTCCGAAAGCGTCGATGAAATGAATGGCAGGTGAATCGTTTGGCTTGTCGGCAGCTTGTATACCGCCCTCAGCCATCATAGTATTAGCGTCGCCTATACGAAGCTTTGTGACAATCATTGTCTTTACGCCTGCATCATCAGCTTCGATTGCTGCAGAAGCTCCTGCACCGCCACCACCTATGATGAGAACATCTGTTTCATAATCTGGTGAAGCAAGATCAACGTCATCAGCACTGATACGGCTTTTTCCCTGAAGAAGCTCTGCAAGCTGTGTAGGAACTTTATCTCCCTTGTTTACACCTGCAGAAAGGACAGTAAATTCATCCTGTTTGTAATCGGGGTGAAAATGTGCAAGAAGGTCGTCCTTCTCTTCTGCAGTCATCCTTCGCGGTTCAAGAGCAGCGTTATCGGCTCTTTTTTCAGCAACTATCTTTGCAAGTTCATTGAGTTTATCGATTTTGTACATATTCTCCCCTCCTTACTTCTCTATTTCACGGTGATTATACATATCTTTTATCTCGTCGATATTGTTGACAGCTTTTGTCATGAGTTCCTCAATCTGCTTGTCAAAGATACCTTCGTTTACTTCTTTGACTCTGTCAGAGAGATGTCCGCATTCAGGAGCAATATATTTGCCATTAAGGCGTCTTGCAAGCATAGCTACCTGAGGGTGAGAAATACCTGCGGGACAGCGAGATGAACATACTCCGCACATTACACAGTCAAAGCTCTCCTCTGCACATTTCTCGTACTCGCCTCTCTGTGCGTAAGCTATATACTGCATAACATTAAGCTCCTGAGTACAAGCCTTAGTACAAGCATTGCATCCTATACAGCTGTATATCTCAGGGTAAAGTTGCATCATTATCTGCTGATCAGGCTTTATCTCTTCGATATTGTATACTCTCTTTTCGAGTGGGAAGAAAGGAAGAGTTGCTATGTACATACCTTCCTGTATCTCTGTCTGACATGCAAGACATCCGTGAAGTTCTATCTCACCCTTTATTCTGTAGATAGTTGCGCAGGCACCGCAGAAACCGTTGCGGCAGCCACAGCCTCTGACAAGTTCATAACCTGCGTACTCCATTGCAGTCATTATTGTAAGACCTGCTGGCACCTGATATTTCTTGCCGAACAGGTAAACATTCAACATATTTTCCATGCAAGTTTCTCCTTTTTAATATTCATCAGGCAGTTCGCCAAGCTGATCAAAACGAAAGACAGGACCGTCTTTGCATACATATTTGTTTCCGATGTTGCAGCGTCCGCACTTGCCAACTCCGCATTTCATACGAAGTTCCATTGTAGTGTAGACCTGAGTTTCCTTGAATCCAAGTTCCTTAAGTCCTGCTAGAGTGAATTTTATCATTATAGGTGGTCCGCATATAAGCACTGTCTTGTTTATAGATGGGTTGAGCTCCTTGACATAGTTTGGAACAAATCCTACATGTCCGTTCCAGCCTTCCTGAGGATTATCAATTGTTAGATCAACTTCTATACCGTCATCGTTCATCCATTCGTCAATTATCTCCTTATAATCCACAAGATCATCCTTGGAACGTGATCCGTATATTATCTGTACGTCACCGTAATTGGAACGGTTAGCACGGACATAGTTTATTACCGAGCGAAGCGGAGCAAGACCAATTCCACCTGCGATAAAAAGAAGATCCTTGCCTTTAAGTTCTGTTTCAACAGGGAAAGCATTTCCGTAAGGTCCGCGAATCGTTATCTGCTGACCTACATCCATAGCGTGGAGCCATGTAGTTAAACATCCGCACTTCTTTATGCTGAACTCCATAAACTCCTTATTTGTCGGAGAAGATGTTATTGAGAACATTGCCTCTCCCACTCCGGGGATAGAGAGCATCGCACACTGTCCGGGCATATGCTCAAAAACCTTGCCGCCTTCAGTAGAAACTACCCTGAAGGTCTTGACATCTGGAGTATCCTGCCTTATATCGGTAACTACTCCGATGTAAGGTATCAATGTATCATTATTCATCACTTTACCTCCAACGCTTTCATTACCTTGACGATATTCATGGATATCGGACATTTTGATAGACATCTTCCGCAACCTACACATCCGAATTCTCCGTTATTATTTGCGGGGAAATACACTAGCTTATGCATGAATCTCTGACGGAAGCGCTCAAGCTGAGTAAGTCTCGGATTTCCGTGTGCCATTTTGGTGAAATCGGAGTACATACATGAGTCCCAGCAGCGGAATCGCTTTATTCCGTGGCCAGTATTGAAATCTTTTATGTCATAGCACTGACAGGTAGGGCAAACAAATGTGCAGGTACCGCAGCCGAGACAGCTTTCTGAAAGTTCTCCCCATTTATCTGAATTGAAATACTCGTTGAGCTTATCTCCGCCGAAGCTGTCAGTGCTAAGATTTGCAAGAGGAAGTTTTTTCAGGATCTCTCTTGTTTTACTGCGTGTTTCTTCAAGCTTTGCGGTATCGCCATCTTCAAGCAGAGCTGATATCGAATCTATGAACTTCTGTCCCTTTTCGTTATGAGCTTCTATGAATAAGTTCTCGCCATCGCTGTAGCAGGCAGCATCACCCTCGGGAGAAGTTGCGTCTATACCGAAAGTGCCACAGAAGCAGGTTTCAGCCGGGCGCGTACATGCCATAGTTACAACAGTTCCATGTTCACGACGGTTTTTATAATAGCTGTCAACAGGCTCGGCGAGGAATACCTTGTCGAGTATGGTGAAGCTTCTTGCGTCGCAGGCACGAACACCGAATATCACAAAATCTTCGGATTCCTTGCGAATATCAATGACTTCGATGTTTTTGCCGTCCATTTTGAAGTCAACCAGATTCTCGGTCTGCGGAAAGAAGAAATCTTTTGCACTTCTAACGGTGTTGAGAGCATTGCTGAGTTTCATACCACTTTTGTATTTGCGGTACTCAGCTGCTCCGTCCTCACGGTCAACAGGGATATATAGAGTTTTAGAAGCAGTAATTGCCTCAAAAAGCTTATCTAGCTTATCAAGTGATATTTTAAGCATTATTCCACTCCCCTTTCGTGAATGATATTTGCTTCGCAGTCATTCTGTTTGAATTCATTGAGAGGAGCGAGTGAAGTTATGTCTTCACCAGCTTGAAATTCACCGTAAAATGTATTTATGTCCTTTATGAACTTACGGTTGAGCAAGTGAAGAGGTATATTCTGAGGGCATACTCTTGAGCATTCACCGCAGTCGGTACATCTTCCGGCAACGTGGAAAGCACGGATAATATGGAACATATTTTCCTCAAAACTATCTGATGGAGCCTTATTTTCTATGCCCGAATCGGGATTGTCAAATACGCACTTTTCACAGGTGCAGGCTGGACAGACATTGCGGCAGGCGTTGCAGCGTATGCATTTTGAAAGCTGACTTCTCCAGAAGTCGTAACGTTCCTGAGCAGTCATATTTTCAAGCTTTTCCACCATATCGAAGCGGTTTGAGTCCAGAGTATCTCCGTCTTCTCCTATAAGTTCGTCATAAATAACATGCTTTTTGCTCTTGCATGAAGCACATTTATCAAGAACAGCCTCATAGAACGGCATAGTTTCCTCGCCGTAGATTGTGTCTATTTTCAGTGTATAGTTCTCATTTTTAACGCCGAGTATTCCGGTAATTCCTTTTGCTTTTATCTTCTCTGCGTCAAGCTTAGGTCCACCAGGAATACCTACGATATATACATTTTCGCGTATAATCCGGTGCTCTTTTATAAGCTGATTGAAGCTATAAGTATCACATGGCTTAAGGAAAGCAAGTATCTTTCCATCCTTTTTGCTCTCTTTTACAAGATATTTTGAAACGTTTGCGGCAGTAAAATCATCATATACAAAGCTTTTTTCAATTTCCTCTGCGTTTTCGAAAACAGCGGGGGTAATATCGTAAGCGAACTCTCCCCTTTTCCAACCGATGACGCGATTTACGACGCCCTCAGATAAAAGCTGCTTTGCTTTATTAATCATTGCTTCCTGCATCTTAGATCCTCCAATCTGCGGTTAGGACCGAGTTTTTTTACTGCTTCTGTAAATTCGTTCATGGTTGCGGCAAATTTAGCTCCCTCAGCAGCTGATACCCATTCTACTCTCGTTCTGTTGCGTTCAATTCCGAGAAAATCCAGCATACTGAAAAGAAGGGTCATTCTTCTTCTTGTAAAGTAGTTACCCGAGGTATAATGACAGTCTCCGGGATGACAGCCACAGAGAATAACTCCGTCAGCACCGCGCTGGAAAGCTCTGAGTATGAACATCGGGTTTACTCTGCATGAGCATGGAACTCTGATTATCTTTATGTTATCAGGATAGTTTAGTCTGTTTGTTCCTGCAAGATCAGCACCTGCATATGAGCACCAGTTACAGCAGAATGCAACGATAAGCGGCTGAAACTCTTTATTCTCATTTACTTGCATATTGCGTCCACCTCCGCTATGATCTGGCTATTGGAGAATCCGTTGAGATCCATTGCTCCCGAAGGACAAGCTACAGTACAAGCGCCACAACCCTGGCATACAGCTGGATTAACGCTTGCGACACGACGTATAGCAACGGTTCTGTCAGGCATTTTGAATTCTTTGTCAATGTATGTAATTGCACCGTAAGGACATACTTTTTCACATGAAGAGCAGCCGTTGCACATTAGTTCGTTTGAATGAGCAACGCATGGATTACAGGTAATGCTGTTCTTTACGAGAAGTCCGATAGCCTTTGCCGCTGCCGCACTTGCCTGAGCGACAGTTTCTGGGATATCCTTTGGTCCCTGACATGCGCCTGATAGGAAGATACCCGCGGTGGCACTTTCAACAGGGCGAAGCTTCGGGTGAGCCTCAGTGAAGAAGTCATTGGTATCCATCTGCGTTGTTAACATAGTGGCTAACGGACGTGCTGTTTTGTCAGGTTCGATAGCAGCAGCAAGCACTACCATATCCGCGTCGATGTGGAGTTGCTCATTTGCAAGGAGATCAGAAGCCTGAACATCTATTTTTCCGTCTGAGCGAGGAGTTACCTTTCCAACCATACCCTTTATGTAATGAACATTGTACTGCTCAACTGCACGGCGGTAGAACTCGTCGAAGTTCTTTCCTGGAGTACGGACGTCTATATAGAATACGTAAACCTCAGTGTCGGGATATTTTTCACGTATTAGCATTGCATGCTTTGCTGTATACATACAGCATATCTTTGAACAGTATGGCTTTCCTTTGCTGTCGTCACATCTCGAGCCTACACACTGTACAAAAACTATCTTGTGTGGATGAGTCTTATCAGAAGGACGTAGGAGTGTACCTCCATTAGGACCTGCTGCATTCATAAGACGCTCAAGTTCAAGCGACGTTACAACGTCGGGACACTGATTGTATGCGAATTCGTCATATTTATCAAGATTAATGGGATTGAATCCAGTAGCAACTACGATAGCACCATATTTCTGCTCAATGTACTGATCCTGCTGTTTGTAGTCGATAGCACCTGCAGAGCAGACCTTTGAGCAAATTCCGCACTTTCCTGTCTTCATCATCATGCAGTAGTTAGGGTCGATTGTTGCGACCTTTGGAACCGCTTGTGCAAATGGGATATATATGGCTGAACGGTTATCAAGCCCCATGTTGAACTCGTTAGGAACTTTCTTCATTGGACACTTTTCAGTACATAATCCGCATCCGGTACACTTTGTTTCATCTACGAAACGTGCTTTTTTCTTTATCGTTACCGTAAAGTTGCCTACAAAGCCTTTTACATCAGATATTTCACTAAATGAATGTATGGTTATGTGTTCGTTCTGCGAAGCTTCAACCATTTTCGGAGTAAGGATGCAAGCAGCGCAGTCAAGTGTCGGGAAGGTTTTGTCTATCTGAGCCATTTTGCCGCCTATAGTCGGATTCTTTTCAACTATATCAACATCGAATCCAGCTTCTGCTATATCGAGGGCAGTTTGTATACCTGCTATTCCTCCGCCGATAACAAGGGCTCTTTTGACAACTGGACTTTCTCCGGCTGTTAGCGGAGCATTGAGATGGACTTTGGCAACTGCTGCTTTTCCAAGAATTATGGCCTTTTCCGTTGCACTTGCTATGTCCTTGTGTATCCATGAACATTGTTCGCGGATATTTGCAATCTCAACAAGGTATGGATTAAGACCTGCAGATGCAGCAGCCTTTCTGAACGTGTTCTCATGCATTCTCGGAGAGCATGAACATACGACAACACCTGTAAGATTATGCTCTTTAATAGCGTTCTTTACGAGGTTTTGTCCTGATTCAGAACACATATACTGATAATCCTGAGAGACAATTACTCCAGGTTCTTTGCTGAGAGTTTCAGCGACTGCCTTTACATCGATTGTTGCAGCGATATTTGTTCCGCAGTGACAGACAAATACACCAATTCTCTGCATTATATTGTCCCCCTTACTTTATGTATTTTCTAAATGCGGTGACTATCGCCTGCTGAGGCATATCGTCATCAAGCATTTCTGGTATCTGATTCGGGTTCATGTGATTGTTTCCTTGCTGACGGACTGCTGCAAGTCGGACTGCCTCCACTACCTTGGCGGGTTCAACATTTCGCGGGCATCTGTCAACGCATGCAAAACAGGTAAGGCATTTATATATTGACTTTGAATTCATTAAAGTCTCGATATCTCCACGCTCTACCATGTAAACGAACTGGTGAGGATGATATTCCATTTCATCGTAGGACGGACAGGTTCCCGAGCATTTTCCGCAGCGCATACATTTTAGTACATTTACTCCGCTTGAACGGAGAACCTGTTCTTTAAGGTTCTTATTCATTGACATCCCCCTTTATTCCAAGAGCTTCTGCGAGTATTTCAGTGAAATAGTATACAGGCAGGGTTGAATCGGAATTTTTTTTCAGATTATACATACACAGCGGACAGGCAGTTATAATCATTTCAGCACCCTGGTCCTCTGCTGACTTCATTACGCTACTGCTTCTTTTCTGCGCCTGAGCCTTGTCTTCGAGGGCGATATAGCCGCCGCAGCATTCGTTTCTCTGAGCATATATAACTGGAGTGCCACCGATAGCACGGATAAAGTTCTCTATTATAGTCGGATTTTCTGGATCGTCCATAGCAAGCGCCTTTGAAGGTCTAAGCAGCAGGCAGCCATAGTAAGCTGCTATTTTTTTGCCTTTTAGGGGATTGGTTACATGTTTAGCAAGTTCGTCAAAACCGATAACATCTCGGAGCATTTCGAGATAATGATATATTGTGGTTTCACCGCAGTATGGCTCGTCAAGCTTTAAGTAATTGTTTACTTTTGAAGCCATCTCTTCATCGTGCAAAATATCATAATTTGTCTGCTTTATAACGTTATGGCAGGCTGAACAGACTGTAATAAGCGGTCTGCCTGCTGTTTTTGCAGCGTTTAATGTTCTGATGGCGGAAAGTTTTGTAGCTATTTCGTCCTTTGCGGTCGTATAGGCACCGCCGCAGCACTGCCAGTCAGCGGGCTCCTCAAGGGTTATACCGAGAGCTTCTGCAGAAGCCCGGGCGTAAACGTCGAGAATTTTTGCTTTCGTTCTCAGTGTGCAGCCCGGGTAATAAGTAAAAGTTTCCATATGCACTTTTCCTTTCGTGTTATATCAGACCATTTCTTCGGGGTGGAATACTTCGTCGAATTTATCGGCTGTGAGGAAACCAAGTTCTACACAAGCTTCTTTTAGTGTAATATTATCTTTAAATGCTTTTTTAGCAGTTTTTGCAGCGTTTTCGTAACCAATATATGGATTGAGAGCTGTAACGAGCATAAGTGAATTATATAAATTATGGTGCATTTTATCCTTGTTTGCTTTTATTCCGATTGCACAGTTCTTGTTGAATGAGGATATTGATTCTGCAAGAAGCCTAGCTGACTGTAGAAAGTTATAGGCACATACAGGCATAAATACATTCAGCTCGAAATTTCCCTGCGAAGCAGCCATTCCAACGGTAACGTCGTTTCCCATTACCTGTACTGCTACCATTGTTACTTGTTCACATTGTGTGGGATTAACTTTTCCCGGCATTATTGATGAGCCAGGTTCGTTTTCGGGAATAAAAATCTCACCAAGGCCATCACGAGGACCGGATGCGAGCCATCTTACATCATTAGCAATCTTCATCATATCGGCAGCAAGTGCTTTTAAAGCACCGTGAGCAAAAACTATTTCATCCTTGGAAGTAAGTGAGTGGAATTTATTTGGAGATGAACAGAAATCTTTTCCAGTGAGTTTACCAACGTTTTCAGCTGCTTTTTCAGCGAAGCCTTTTGGCGCATTCAGACCAGTTCCAACGGCTGTACCACCAAGTGCAAGCTCTTTTAGCTCATTGCAAGCAGCAAGTATCATTTTTTTATCCTTTTCAAGTGAAGCTCTCCAGCCGCTGATCTCCTGTGAGAATTTTATAGGAGTTGCGTCTTGAAGGTGGGTGCGTCCGCTCTTTACGATGCCTTCATTCTCTGCTTCAAGACGGATAAATGTATTAATAAGTTCTTCTACAGCAGGAATTACTTTATCCTCAAGAGCAAGAACAGCTGATATATGCATTGCTGTTGGAAAAGTATCATTTGAGGACTGACTCATGTTGATATCATCATTAGGATGAAGAAGAACTTTTCCAGCTATTTCATTACCGCGATTGGCAATAACCTCATTGGTATTCATATTCGATTGAGTGCCGCTTCCTGTCTGCCATACTACAAGAGGAAAATGCTCATTGAGTTTTCCGCTTATAACCTCATCGCAGACCTTAATGATGATATCATGCTTTTCTTTAGTCATTTTTTCAGGCTTGATCTCATGGTTTGCCATAGCAGCAGCCTTTTTCAGAATACCGAGAGCATGAGTTATCTCACGGGGCATTGTTTCTATCCCAACGCCGATTGGGAAATTTTCATGGCTTCGCTCAGTTTGTGCCCCCCAGTACTTGTTATTTGGTACACGTACCTCTCCCATTGAATCATGTTCAATACGGTAATCCATTTTAATATCCACTCCCAAACAGATTTATCGGAGCAAGTGAGAAAATGACACTTTCTCCATTATTTTAATCGTATACATTACTAGTATAACAGTATCTTACGATTATTTCAAATTCAGTTTAAGAATATTGCTATTCAGATATTGATATCTAATTAACAATTATTTTTTTATAAAAAACTTAATAATTTTTTTATATGATATATTGTTTTATATATCAGTCATTGGAAATAAAAGCATAAATAGTAAATCAATATTATTTTTGGCATTATTCCTTCAATTAAGATATATACAAAGATAACCATAAGTTTATTTCAACTAAATGGTTTTATGATATGTGCTATAAAGAAATAAAGCTTTTTTATGCAAGCCATATAATAGAATTAGGTTTACGGAATGTGCCTATTCCAAATTTTATATATCAGTGCTGATGGTTTGATATTTTTTTCACACTGTATACAACTCTCTGAATGAAAATAGAACGGAGCTTCATGTATGAAACTCCGTTCTGCGTAATTATTTATTATTCTCAAGATTATTCAGACCGTAAGAAAGAGTTGTTAGACTGTCTCCGAGGTGAACATTCTCTACAGCTACGCCTTTGTGAAGAACCTTAAGGTCATAGTGCGTAAAGTTCCAGAAAGCTTTTATACCGCATCCAATAAGCGTATCCACAAGTTTTTCAGCAGATGACATTGGTACGCAGAGTATTGCAGCTATTGGTTTGTTTTCTGCGCAGAATGAAGCTATTTCTTCTATACTTTTTACTTTCAGCCCACCAAGATCTTTACCGATTATGTCGGGATTTACGTCAAATGCGCCTATGAGGTCGAAACCTTTGTTGTGAAAATCTATATGAGTAGCTATTGCTTTTCCAAGGTTTCCAGCGCCTAGAAGTATCATTGGTGTAAGGACATCAAGTCCGAGTATCTTTCCTATTTCAAAGCGAAGGTCGGTTACATTGTAGCCGTAGCCTTGTTGACCGAATTCACCGAAGCAATTGAAATCCTGACGTATCTGTGAAGCTGTAAGACCCATTTTTTCTGAAAGCTCACGTGATGAAATTCGAATGTATCCGTTGTGTTCAAGCTCGCCGAGGAAACGATAATATCGAGGAAGTCTCCTGATGACTGAATTAGATATTGAGCTCTTTGACATTATGATTTGCCTTCTCTCTTATTACATTAATTTTTCAAGTCTTATCTTAATTTCGTCAAGGAATGTCTTGGAGTCTACCTTACGCTTATTATCAAGTTTAGAAATAAGATATAGGTCACCTGTCATGATTCCATCCTCAATAGTCTGAATAGTTGCCTTTTCGAGCTTGTCAGCGAAAATACAAAGCTCTTGTGTACCATCAAGCTCTCCTCTCTTGCGGAGTGCTCCGCTCCAAGCGAAGATTGTTGCAACGGAGTTTGTGGACGTCTCCTCACCTTTGAGGTACTTGTAGTAATGACGCTGTACTGTTCCATGAGCAGCTTCATATTCATAGATTCCGTCTGGTGAAACAAGTACTGATGTCATCATAGCAAGGCTTCCATAAGCAGTTGATACCATATCTGACATAACGTCTCCGTCGTAATTCTTACAAGCCCAGATATAACCGCCGTTTGAACGGATTACTCTTGCTACAGCATCGTCAATGAGAGTGTAGAAGTATTCAATACCAGCTTCTTCGTACTTTTCTTTATATTCATTGTCGAATATTTCCTGGAAAATATCCTTGAAACGATGGTCATATTTCTTTGAAATAGTGTCTTTTGAAGCGAACCACACATCCTGCTTGAGATCGAGACCGTAATTGAGGCAAGATCTTGCAAAACCAGCAATCGAAGCATCTAGGTTGTGAAGTCCCTGAATAATACCATCGCATTTTGTGAAGTCATGAATTAGCTCGCGTGTTTCATTGCCGTTTTCATCTGTTACAACCAGTTCAGCCTTACTTCCTTTGCTTACACGCATTTCAGTATTCTTATAAACGTCTCCATATGCATGACGCGCAATTGTAATTGGCTTTGTCCATGTTGGGATATAAGGCTCGATGCCCTTTACTATAATAGGTGTACGGAATACAGTTCCGTCGAGAATAGCACGTATAGTGCCGTTAGGCGACTTCCACATCTGAGATAGGTTATATTCTGGCATTCTTGCAGCATTCGGAGTAATTGTAGCACATTTTACAGCTACGCCGTACTTCTTTGTAGCTTCTGCTGAGTCTATGGTTATCTGATCCTTAGTCTCTTCTCTCTTCTTGAGACCAAGGTCGTAATATTCTGTGTTAAGCTCTACATATGGTTCAAGGAGAGTTTCCTTTATCCACTGCCAGAGGA
>JAFZYX010000230.1 GCA_017616055.1 Ruminococcus sp. | reverse complement strand
TTAAGGGCGTTGCAGGCAATAACGATATTTTTTGTTACCTCTTCTGCATATGGGTGAGTCGCATCTATTACCGCGATGCATTCAAGACGAAGAATAAGCTCCTTTATGCCATCAGCATCAAGCCTGCCTATAAACCTTTTTATATAACTGCTTTTCGGAAGCAACTCCGCTCCATACTCCGTAGCAACAGAAACAGCGGCTGATATTCTTTTTTCTGAACAATATTCAGCTATTTCTCTGCCCTCGGTAGTTCCACCGAATATAAGAACACTACACATTGCGATAGCCTCTTGGAGTTACCATTTTTCCACCTACGATCTTAGTCTCAGAGTTACCGATAAAAACTGTCGTAAACATATCAACCTGAGTATTCCTCAACTCACCAAGCGAAATTATCTGACTTGATTGACCATCTCTGCCAATATTGCAGACAATACCGCAAACAGTTTCAACTGAACGGTACTCAAGAATGATATCACATGCTTTTTTAAGATAGTCCGCACGCTTTTTCGAAGAAGGGTTATATAGAGCTATTACAAAATCCCCGTCAGCCGCGCACCGAATACGCTTTATGATTTTTTCCATAGGTGTTAAAAGATCAGAAAGGCTTATCAAAGCAAGATCATGTGTCATAGGAGCACCGAGAACAGCTCCGCCGCTAAAAGCTGCAGAAACTCCAGGAATAACTTCAATATCAACTTCCGGATAATTCACGGAAAGCTCAATAGCAAGCCCCGCCATACCGTAAAGCTGACTGTCGCCGCTGCACACAAGAGCAACTTTCTTTCCGTTTGAAGCTTTTTCAAGTGCAAGCTCAACGCGTTCACGCTCTTGCTTCATTCCTGTAGAAATACACTCTTTTTCAGGATAAAAGCGCTTTATCTGTTGGATATAAACAGTATATCCGACCACAATATCGCTGTCGAGCACAGCCTTTTCAGCCTCAAGGGTAATACCGTCTCTGCTACCGCAGCCAATACCTGCAACATATAGCTTCATAGTGAAATTTTCCTCTCAAAATCAAGATATACTGTTTTTTCAGCAGCTGCCACAGTAACACCTTCATACACTGTCTTTTTCATAATAAGCTTGCCACCACTGCACAGAACAGCACTTCTTTCGCAGACATTATCCGCTCCTGTTGTTTCGAGAACAAAGTCGGAACTATCGAAATCTCCACTTACAGCCATAAGCTCCTCAGCAGTATAGGTATTCAGTCTTGTACCAATGCTCTCGCAGAACTCACACAAACCAGCTTCGTTCTTTTTTATATCGATAGTAGCGACTTCCGATACAGTTTTTATATCAATATTATACTGATCAAGAGCTTCGGTGACAGCTTTTTTAATAATTTCTAATGAAGTTTCTTTTTTACAACCAATTCCGAGAACAACATTTCGTGGTACAAGATTGAGTGTAACAGGAAAAGGCTTCTTATCTTTATCTCTGCTGACACATATCCCCGTCCTGCACACGCCAAACTCCGTAAGCTCCGCAGGAAGTCCACTATGCCTGTAATCACTGTAAAAACCTATCTTTTCTTCGTCTAGAACTTCTGCAGCAATTTCCTTTGCTGCCTTAAGATCGGTAATTATCAGGTCATTGGCAACAGCAAAGCTGTCAGGCGAAAAACGTCCTCCAACATCAGTAGCAGTTGTTATGACAGCTTCTGAACCAAGCTTCTCCGCGATAACCTCCGCAAGGCGATTAGCTCCGCCGATATGTCCCGATAGTACTGGAATAACGAACTTTCCGCAATCATCCATAACTATTACAGCAGGATCATCAGCTTTTGTACCGAGATATGGGGCAACTGCGCGGACAGCTATACCGCAGGCGCATACAAAAACAAAAGCATCTGATCGTTCGAAAAGTCGTCCAACCATGCTTCCCATATTCCAGAATACAGCAGAATTATCATCTGTATACTTATGAAAACAATAACGGCTCACCTTATGCTCGGCTTCAAGCAGCTCACCTACTTTAAGGGATAGCTTTCTGCCGTTTTCGGTGACTGAAAAAACAGCTATATTCATTATTTTTCTGCCTTTCTGAACTCAGTTTCAAATGTTTTGTCATAAAGCTTTGAATACTCGTAGTCGTTTCCAAGGAAATTGCCAACAGTAATAAGAGCTGTCTTTGTTATTCCGTTCTTTTTTGCAGCTTCATGAAGCTCCGCTACTGTGCAGCGCACAACCTTTTCGTCTGCCCAAGTTGCCTTGTATACTATAGCAGCAGGAGTATCTCCGCTGTAACCACCCTGTATAAGGCGCTGTGAAAGTTCCTCTAGCATTCCGGCGCTGAGAAATATGACCATGGTAGCATTGTGAGTTGCAAGGCTTTCAATGCTCTCTTTTTCAGGAACAGGAGTCCTCCCAGCCAGCCTTGTAAGAATGACCGTCTGTGATACATCGGGAAGAGTATATTCCGCTCTCAATGCAGCTGCAGCTCCGCAGAATGAACTAACCCCAGGAGTGACTCTATAAGGTATATTAACCTCGTCCAACCTGTCCATCTGCTCACGTATAGCACCGTAAATTGATGGATCTCCAGTATGAAGACGGACAACACTCCTGCCGTTAGCATCAGCTTTTTTTATAACGTCTATAACCTCATCAAGATGCATGAGAGCACTGTTATAAATCTCGCAATCCTTCCTTGCATATGCAAGGAGATCAGGATTAACAAGAGAACCTGCATATATTATAACGTCTGCATTCTCGATAAGCCGTTTTCCTCTCAAAGTTATAAGGTCGGGCGCCCCACAGCCCGCACCAACAAAATCAACCATTTTCTTCACCCATAATTGCCTTTATAAGTTCATCCGCTAAGGACGTTTTTATTAGAAGATCCCGTTTAAAAGAAAAAGCTATGGCAGCAATTTTTGCTTCACCATTTACCCTTGCATTAAGATAGTTTTCTATGCGCTTTTCAAGAACTTCCGCAGTTTTTTCAAGATATCCTTTTTCATCAAGGATATCCATTGCTGCATCAGCTGTTACACAGTCTGGTATTTTTTTCAGAGTATCTACATCCACTCCAGCAATGACTCCACATGTAACGAGCACATCCATTCGACCGTCAGCCCAGGAGGAATGAGTATTCATAATACCAGCACCAAGCTTTACTAACTTTCCGATATGACCAACGATAAGTATACTTTCAAACCCCAACTCCAGCCCAATATCTATAGCATCACCAATGAAGTTGCTACACGTAACGCTTCTTTCCAACGAGAAAGCAAGCTCGTTCTGCACAAAGCTTTCACTGTAATTTCCAAGTGTAAGAAGCATATTCCTCTGCCCCTCAGCACGACGCATTTTTGCCTCAGTACGGATCGTTTCAACAAGAGCCGTATTACTCATAGGCTCCACGATACCACTTGTACCAATTATAGAGATTCCACCCTCAATGCCCATTCTAGGATTATAGGTCTTTGCTGCTATATCACAGCCGTCAGGAACAGATATTTTAACGCGAAAGCCGCCTGAATAACCATATTTTTCTGCGATTTCCATAACAGCTTCATATATCATTCTTCGCGGAACGGTATTTATAGCAGCTTCACCAACAGGCTGGTCAAGCCCAGCTTTAGTGACTCTGCCAATACCATTGCCACCGATTATTTCAACTCCGCTTACTGCTGTGGAAACCTCTGCAAAAACACTAATACCATTGGTTATATCCGGGTCATCACCGCTATCCTTGACTATAGAACATGAAGCACTGTCATCGCTTAATTTCTGATTATTAACATCAAGGCATAGTTTTATCCCCTTTGGAGTCAAAAGCTCGACAGAAACTACTTCCCTGCCAGTCATAAGCATTTCAGCAGCAGCCTTAGCTGCAGCTGCAGCACATGAACCAGTTGTATAACCACAACGAAGCTTCTGTTTTCCTCTGCAAATATATTCCTCAAGCTTCATCGAATTTCTCCCTGTCAGTTACTATGAAAATAGTAAAATATCCTAATTCTGCATCGATATCATCTAAAGAAGTATATATCCTTTCAGAGTCAAGTCCGCAGTCTGAAACTACTATTGTACAGCTAGAAAGCCCCTTTGCATTTATGAGATCTATGAGCTCTGCAGATTTCCTGCCAGTCTTCATTATAACCTTTGTTCCACAAAGCTCAAGAGCTTTTTCTATATCACTGCAATTGAACGGTATGATATGTAGTTCCTCACTGCCGAGGCAGAGAGACTCACCTATGGCAGCAGCCGCAGCACAGAAACTAGTCACTCCAGCACAAAGCTCCACATCATAGCCTTCTTTTTTAATACGGTTACCAATGTATCCGAAAGTAGAATATACCGATATATCACCTAGAGTCAAGAAAGCAACATCTTCAATTTCAAGCAAAGCACATAGTCGTTCTGCAAGCTCTGCGTAACTTCTTTCAAGACTTTCACTGTCATTTGTCATAAGAAAATCCATGTATATCACACGTTTACTTGAAAGATCAACCACTTTCTCAACTATGGAAAGAGCCATCGTACTCTCACCCATTGTACGCGGTACAGCTATAACTCTACATTTTTCAAGAATATCCACCGCTTTCAGAGTCATAAGCTGCGGATCGCCTGCACCAACACTAACCCCATAAAGCTTTCCCATTACTGCTTCATAAGCTCTGCAGAAACTGCGATGAGCTTATCCATATCAAGCTGCTCAATACGTGTAGCCTCTGGAAGTCCTTGAACTTTCAAAGCAGAATAGACTTTTTCCTTGGATATTCCCATGACCGATGATAGCGAATTTGCAAGAGTTTTTCTGCGCTGTGAAAAACCAGCTTTTACAACTTTAAAAAAGAACTTTTCGCTATCCTCGTCAAGTCGTTTTTCCTTGCTAAGATCTATTCGTATAACTGCCGAATCCACATTTGGTGCAGGCATGAAACTGCCTCGTGAAACTCCGAAGAGATTTCTGACAGTACCATAATAGTTCACTCCCACAGTGATGGCTCCAGACTCACGAGAACCGACCTTTGCGCAGAGGCGCTGTGCAGCTTCCTTCTGAACCATTACGGTTATGGAATCTATAGGAATACGACTCTCAAGGAGCATCATAATAATGGGGGACGTAATGTAATAGGGCAAATTTGCACAGACCGCTACGTGAAGTCCTGCGAACTCCTCGTCTATAAGTCTGTGCAGATCACACTTCATTACGTCCTCATTGATAATCTTTACATTGTCAAAGTCCGCAAGAGTCTCGGCAAGTATAGGCAGCAGCCTCTCATCAATTTCAACGGCAACCACCTTATCCGCACTTTTTGCAAGCTCTGCCGTGAGGACTCCGATACCTGTTCCTATCTCAAGAACTCCGAAGCCCTCGCATGCATTGCCATTTTCAGCAATCTTCGGACAGATATCAGGATTAATTATAAAATTCTGTCCCAGCCCTTTTGAAAAACTGAAGCCATGACGGGACAATATATCCTTCACTGTTCCGATGTTAGTTAAATTCATTCACTTCTCCTTAAATGCTATGGCGCTGTTTTTCGGAAAACTCGCTGCGCTTTGCATCATTGAGTTTTTCCATGGTATTCACCAGATAGTCGGCAGAACGGTAGGCTCTCTGAAAATCCATGTCCTTGAAATAGACCTTAAGATCCACAAATTCACCGTCGATAATAATATCCATCTGTCCGATCTGTCTGCCCACATACTTCTGAGCAACGTACTTTATGTACTCGTCGATCTCACAACTGTTCATTTCTCCACCAATAACGTTGATTTTCATACTTAAGCCTCCTGTTCATAGATATAATTCGTTTTACCCGTTTAAGGGCGCGTATTTAATTTATGACACTGAGCTTTTCAGCGAGCTCAGCTTTTGCTATAACCTTTTCACTGCCGTTCTTGTCAATGAGGATCAGTTCCTTGCCGTTTGAACAGATAATGCCCTCATTGCAGACGGTATAATCCAGAACCCCCTTGCATAATACAGTCTCTGTTTCATCGGGACTTATTCTTACAAGTACACGATTTCTCGGGAATATGCCCGGATTCTTGTCGCCTGCAGCTGCGTTTTCCTTCTCGTTCTTCTCCGCTTCGCGCAATCTTTCTTCAAGATAAAGCTCACGAGCAGACTTGTTCTTCGACTTTACATCACCTTTTCTCTGACTCTTTCTAAGCGGTTCACCACCAAAAAGAACAGAGAACGCATTAATAAAACCAAAAATCGCTTTTATAAGCCTTGCTGGGAAAAGCAGCACTGACTTCCATACAGGCTCACGTGCATCCTTTTCCTGCTTATACGGTTGACGTATAAAGTAATAATTTCCATCCGCATCGTTCTTCGGTTCAAGAAGATCGTTGCCCTCCTCAGCAAAAAGCGTATCGATAGTTCCAGCACTCTCGTCAACTACAAGAATTGAGCTTGCGGAAAAACCGCTGCCCCCCTCGAGAGCGAGCCCTCTCGTAGAACAGAATATCCTGTCATCCGTAGCAGACCAGTAAGGGGAATCTTCCTTAGAATGGCCATCAGTAAGCTCATTATAGTCACCGCGTTCGTCAAAGATAGCAAGATGCCCATCAAGTATGGCTGCAATCCTGCCATCTTTATAAGCAATGCTACCGATATTCCTATTCATTCCCGTATAGATATGCCCCTCTGGAGCTTTAGGAGACTCTACGCTCTTTCTGTAGATAGCGCCCATTTCACCAAGTATAGCCGAGTAGATAAAATCATCTTTTGCAGCGGAAACACCGTTTATCTTCACGAACTGCGAAGCATCGGGATAATAACTAATATCCTCCCTGAACATCGCACCTGCACCCGTGTGCTTCCACTCTTTATTCTTATTTATCTCATTGACTGTATCAGTATACTTTTCAGCCCTTTCACAGGGAAGCGCTGCAATCTTTCCTTCGTTGCAAAGAAACATATTATTATCTGAAATGTAAACAATCTTCATGTATACTTCAAATTCCTTCCATTCTTCTGCATACCGCCTCGGCACATTTCATGCCGTCTACCGCAGCAGAAACAATTCCGCCTGCATAGCCTGCTCCCTCACCGCAGGGAAATAAGCCCTCAAGGGATACTGACTGCAGATTCTCACTGCGGTCTATACGCACAGGAGAACTGCTCCTGCTTTCGATGCCTGTAAGCAGAGTATCGCTGTCATCAAAACCTTCTATCTTTTTTCCCATTTCCTTAATGCCGTCTTTCAAAGACTGACATACGAAATCGGGAAGGTATTCCTCAGGAGCAGCAAATTTAACAGCAGGTCGATAAGATGGTCTGACTTTTCCAAATTTATCACTAACACGACCATTAATAAAATCCCCGAGTACAGCAACAGGAGCGCTATAATCACTACCACCTGCTTTAAAAGCTTTTTCCTCAAGATGACGCTGAAAATACATTCCTGCAAGAGGATGGTCACTACCATAGTCTTCAGGTCCCACATTAACAAGCAGAGCGCTGTTGGAGTTCTCCGCATCACGTGCAAAACAACTCATTCCGTTAACTGCAAGCCTGCCTTCCTCAGAAGAAGCTGCGACAACATGACCACCCGGACACATACAGAAGGTGTAAAGCGTCCGTCCGTTTGTAAGATGTACTGCAAGTTTGTAATCCGCTGCTTTCAGCGCAGGATGCCCCGCATAGTTGCCGTACATAGCCCTGTCGATATCTGTGCGAAGGTGTTCAGCTCTGACCCCCAATGAGAAACTCTTCTGAGAAAGGCTTATTTTCTCATTGTAAAGTAGCTCAAAGGTGTCCCTTGCACTGTGACCTGTTGCAAGTATGAGGCTGTCCGTATGTAAGGTGAATTTTTCACCATCCCGAGTATAACTAACAGATGAAAGTATGCCATTTTCTGATTCAAAGCCACAAAATTTAGAATTGAACCTGATCTCTCCGCCAAGTGAAATAACTCGTTCACGCAGAGCTTTCACAACACCTCGGAGCTTGTCCGTACCTATATGTGGCTTTGCAAGATAAAGTATCTCCTCCGGAGCGCCGAATTCCACTAGCCGATGAAGTATCCAGCCTATGCGGCTATCCTTTATCCCTGTAGTGAGCTTTCCATCAGAAAAAGTACCTGCGCCTCCTTCACCGAACTGAACATTGCATTCTGGATTGAGCTTTCCGCCATTCTGAAAATCCTCTACAGCTCTGCAGCGTCTGTCAACATCACTGCCACGCTCAAGGACAATAGGTTTTGCACCTGCCATTGAAAGCACCAGTGACGCAAACATGCCCGCAGGGCCAAAGCCCACAATAACAGGTCTTTTCTCACAGTTTTTCACAGTAGGAACAATATACTCCTCAGGAACATATTTTGAGGCATTTTTCAGCATTTTCAGAATCTTTTCCTCGTTTTTCGCCTCAATATCAAGCGATATAATAAAGTGAACGTCACTTTTTTTGCGAGCGTCCACAGACTTTTTCGCAAGCTTTACGCTTATTAACTTATCGCGGCTTATCCTGAGTTTTTTTTCACACAGAGCCACAAGGTCTGAAAAATCGGTATCAAGAGCCGCTCTTATGCCGCTGACTCTTATCATTTGAGTTCACCTCTCAGTGACTCGGCACAGTTTCTGCCTGCAAATATTCCTGACGACCATGCCCACTGTAGATTATAGCCTCCACAATCTCCGTCAACATCCAGAATCTCGCCGCAGAGAAAAATACCTCTTTCACTTATGAGCTGTAATCTTTCATCCACACAATCACCGCTGATACCACCCGAAGTCACCTGAGCTTCTTTCCAGGAAGCACTGCCAAGCACGTTGAAATCAAGATTCTTTATGAGTTGTGCAAGCTGTCTTAACTCCGTATCGCGAAGCGAAGAAATTTCGTCAGTAAGCGAGCGCCCAAGCGAACGTTTAGTTAGATAAAGTGCAAGATTTCTCGGGAAAAGTCCTGTGAGAAGTTCCTCAGTGGTATGACTTCCACGCTGATACTGTATAATACGAAGATATCCTACAAGCTGTTCTGTATCCATATCTGCCGCAAGATCAAGACGAAGAGTGAGCTTTCCATCGTAATTTGACACAAGATGAGCCATATTAAAAACACATATTCCTGATAGAGCACTGTCTGTGAACTGTATCTCTCCCATTTCTTCCTTAAGAAGTCTGCCGCCTGAAAAAGCCATAACTCTCCCCTTTGCACGCACACCTTTGAGCCCTTTCAAAAGCTCAGGGCGCACTCTCAGCGGTGCGACCGCTGGACAAATCTTTGTAGTATGACAACCCTTGCTGCGAAGAAGCCGAATAACACTACCGTCAGTACCATATTGAGGAGCGGCATAGCCTCCTGCCGCAACGATAACGCGCTTGCATGGATACTTTTCCCCTGATGTCGAAGATATTCTAAAGCAGTCATCAGCGCTCTCTATAAAGTTAGCTTCAAATCCACAACGCTCAACTACTCCCAGTTCTGCTGCACGCAGTCTCAAAGCAGAAAGCACAGTAGAAGCAGCATTGCTTTTTGGATAGATTCTGCCCTTGGTATCAGCAGAGCAGATAACTCCAAGACTTCCGAAAAACTCCTTTGCAGAAGGAGTGGAGTTTATTATCCTTATGGCATTTTTTACGCTGCCGTGATAATGCTCATAGCTCATGTTGATGTTGCTTAAATTACATCTTCCATTGCCAGTTGCAAGCAGCTTCTTGCCTACTCTGTCAAGCTTCTCAAGAATTACAACCCTTGCCTGAGGCATAATGTTCTTTGCCTCAACAGCAGCTGCAAGTCCAGAAGCTCCGCCGCCTATGATCGCGATATCCGAGATCCTGCTCATTTTCTTCACCCCTTAGGTATAAGGTCTATGACTGCAACCTCAGGACGGTTGTTAAAGCGCACAGGAGCAGGATAAACACCTATGCCAGATGTTATGAACATCTTTCCGCCGTCGTAGTCAAAGAGACCCTTGTCATATATTTCAAGCTCCTTGTTCAGAAGCTTTGGTAGCCATACATCCTTTTCGGAACAGTAAATCGGTCCGAGTCCGAACGGGAGCTGCGCCATTTCGCCATGAGTATCAGCGCAAATTGTAAGATCAGCTCCGAAATATGCAAATTTATCATAATTAGGTATATGTGCAAGAAGTATATTAAAACTATCACCGTCAAGTGTATATTCGTTCTTTAAATCAAAGGTTGGGCTGTAATATACATTATCAATACCTATAATGCGAAGTCTTTCACCTTTAAGCTCAACATATTCCTCATCATAGGCCAGAACTTTTGCACTTACTTTTTTCAGTTCTTCGATGTATCTCTCGTCATAATCGTGCTCACCCGTAACACAGTAAACAGGATAACCTGAGGAAATTACATCTTTTGCCAGTTCAACAGGCTTATGCATAAGCTCCCAGTCACTTCCGCTGGTATACATATCACCAAGTATGAAAACCATATCAGGCTCAGCCCTGCAGATTGTTTTTAATATGGTTTTATTGCTTATACCGAGCTTTGAAACGTGCTGGTCACTTAAAACGGCAATCCTTATCTTCGAGCTTATCTTCGTAGAGGAAATTGTCACCTCTGTAGTCTTGAGTGTAAAATTACTGAACCACCAGATTCCTGCTAAAAGAAACAAGCAAAGCCATTTAGCTGATTTTTTCTTCTCTTTTTTCTTTTTTGAGATATTGTCTGCATTTTTCTTTTTGCCAGATGCCATTAGAACTTTTCCTTTACGTGGATATCGAGCTGATCAAATGGTATTGCGATATCATTTTCATCAAACGCTGCCTTAACCGCTTCTGTCATATTATAGCGTTCAGTTAGGTAATCGCTGTTATTCACCCATACTAGCACATCGATGCCTATAGAGCTTTTGTTGTGGGAGCTCATGCGTATAATAGGCTCGGGAGTTTTCAGTATATTTTTCTCTGCTGAAATTATATCAAGAATGATTTGTCTTGCCTTTTCGAAATCCGCGCTGTAGCTAATATTGAAATTAAGATCGATTCGTCTGGATGGAGTATCAGTAAAATTGATTATCTTTGCGTCCGTTACCTTGCCATTAGGCATAAACACCGTCTTTCCGTCAAATGTTGATATTTTGGTGTAAAATATACCTATGTCCTTCACAGTACCTACAGAACCGTCAAGCTCAACGATATCGCCCGTAGTAAAGGGTTTAGTAAATAGGATTATAAAGCCACCGCTAAGGTTCGACAGACAACTTTGAAGGGCAAGGCTGATTGCGAGTCCTGCTGCTCCGAGAATAGTAATAATTGACGACATTGGCACTTTCAGTACTGATAATGCCATTATCACAACAGCTATATAAAGGATTATCTTAATCAGCGATACAAGGAAGCTCTTAGCTGCTCCGTTAACATTTGACTTTGAAACAGCCTTTCCCACAATCTTTGCAATGAGTTTTGATATGATAATGCCAATAAAAAGTATCAGAAGAGCCATTATTAACAAAGGCAAAGCCTTTTTAAGATATTCTACTCCGTCTGCAAGTATCCCGGAAGTTCTTTCTACGGATTCTTGTATGCTTCCCATCAACTCTCCAGTGGTGGTTTCAACCGTAGAAGTGACCGTTGTTTCAGTAGTTGTTTCATTTATCAGCTGAGTGCCTGTCAAAATATCATCTCCGTATGAAATGGTAATATACCATGCTTTTAAACATTATAATATGTATACCTATAATAATTATAACAGATTTCGCAAATAACGTCAATATTATCTGCAATTATTGTAAAAAAATCTGCACTTCATCCAAATGTTGAAGTGCAGGTTTGTATGTTATTTCTTTGAATCCTCTGAATCGAGTATTTTACCATTGAACTCCTCTGGAGTGATAAAAGTAGGTACCATTTCATGAAGAGCCTGTATAGCAACCGACTCATCGTTTAGCTGTGCAGCATCACGAAGCTTTTTGAGCCTTGAAGCGAAATGATCCTCATCGATATCTATCTGTTTTCCAATGAAAATAAGCTTATTTGATGTCTTTTTCAGGCCCTCCTCCATCATGAGAAGCTCTTCTTTTATCTTCTCACCGGGACGAAGTCCAGTGAAAACGATAGGAACGTCTTTGTATGGTACTTTTCCGTACATTCTTATAAGATTTTCCGCAAGAGTAACTATCTTAACAGGCTGACCCATATCAAGTACGAATATCTCACCGCCATTAGCTATAGAAGCAGCTTCCATAACAAGGCTTACAGCCTCTGGAATAGTCATAAAGTAACGGATTATATCCTCATGAGTAACCGTAACTGGCTTACCCTGCTCTATCTGTCTTTTGAAGAGCGGAATTACCGAACCGTTTGAGCCTAGAACATTTCCAAAACGTGTTGTTACGAACTCGGTCTTTCCCTCATGTTGCTGTGAAAGATACTGAACTATCATCTCGCAGCAACGCTTTGAAGCACCCATAGCATTTGTTGGATTTACAGCTTTATCCGTAGATATCATAACAAACTTCTGAACGTCATGGAACTGTGCCAGCGTAGCTACATTGAATGTTCCGATTACGTTATTCTTAATTGCCTCCATAGGAGAGCTTTCCATAAGCGGAACATGCTTGTGAGCAGCTGCATGGAAAACTATCTGAGGCTTATATCTCTCAAATATCTGATTCATACGGAAATAATCACGCACAGAAGCAATAAGAGTTACAAGATCAAGTTCGCTACCATACTCCATAACAAGCTCCTGCTGTATCTCATAGGCATTATTTTCGTAAATATCAACGATTATTATCTTCTTAGGGTTATACCTAGCAATCTGACGTACAAGCTCAGAACCAATGCTTCCGCCGCCGCCGGTTACCATACATATCTTGCCACTGATGAAATCCCTGATGTCCTTATTATCAAATTTTATTGGATTTCTTCCCAGAAGCTCCTCTACTTTGATATCCCTTACCTGTCCGAGTAGTGACGAAGAGTCATCAAGGATAAGGTTGCCGATAAATGGAACTATTTTAAGGGGCAGCTTTGTCTCGTTACATATATCTATTATAGCCTTACGCTCGTCAGAAGTGAGAGACGGTATCGCAAGAATGAGCTGTTCGATCTCAAATTCTTTTGCATATTTAACTATTTCTTCTGATCTGCCGACCACCTTGACACCAAGTATTTCCTTGCCAAGTTTTGCAGGGTCGTTATCAATTATACATACAGGCTCGAACTGAGCAGAAAACTTATCATCAGTGTAAGGCGACCTCTGAGCATTGAAAATCTCGTTAATCAACATGGTCGCAGCAACACCGCCACCGATTATCATGGTTCTTTTCGCGCAGCAGTTCAGTTTGTTCTCCAATTCCACAATAAACCTCCCAAATTTGCTTTCAAAAGCAATAAAATCAATTCATATCAGTACATATCTCCGAAATATATTTCTTTATGCTACAGAAGCATTCTTCGGCGGTACCATTATTCTCGAATCTTATGTCTATCCCTGCCTCAGCAAGTTTTTCGTCGGAAAAGTCCTCATTGTCCGCTAAAAACCTACGACAGAGTTCAGCGTACTTTGGTTGTGACTGACTCTTTTCGCGCTCTACCGCACGAAGAAAGCGTATGTCATCGTTTACCTCAACATAAACAGGGACAACAGCATTCTCTCCGCAGTATTCTCTCAAACGCAGAAATGACTCAATAGTACCTATTCCCACACAATCCCCTTTGTCCAGAGAAATGCTATCGGCTGCTGTATAATAAGTCCAGTCGCCGTGACAGGTATGATATGTACGCGATTCTATGACCATTCCGCTTTTCAGCATCTCGCGGAAGCGGTCGTTGTCAACAAAGTGGTAATCAACACCCTCCTGCTCATTATTTCTAACAGGACGAGTAGTATAAAGCACTATGGGCAGAAGACCAAGCTCAGCAACTATCCGGCTGTACATGGTATCCTTTCCCGAAGAACTTTTGCCGATGATATAAAAAATATGGTTCATATCAAAGCTCCACATATGATTTCATTTATTGCAGATTACTCCACAATAAGACATTATAGCACATCAGTACCAATAAATCAAGTATATAACATATCAAAAATTGCTTTCTTATGACCAAAAAACAAGAAATAGTCTAATTCACCTAAATATTACTCTTTTAAGCCATAATACTGAGCAAAATGCCGTTTTAAAAGACAAATTTGTAAATTTTCTGTACCTGTACTTTACTTTATTTTTGAAAAGTATTAAAGTATATATTGAAAAATAGAAAAAATAGCAGGAGGATATTACAAATGAGAAAAATAAAAAAGCTCTCTGTCAGGGCAGCTTCCCTCACGGCTGCCATAGCAGTTGCAGCAGGCAGTTTTTTCCAGTATACAGGCGATAACAGCACTCTTACCGCATATGCCGGTCAGCAGCTCGGACAAACGGATTTTGAAAACGGCGCAGGTCTCCCATGGCACATCGTTGAATCTGCTCCAGGAGAAATGAATTTCGATATAAGCAATGGTGTTTATACTGTTACTATCGTCAATCCTGGTGGATCTTCAAGAGGTGGAGAAGACAGATGGGACTGCCAGTTTAGACACAGAGGACTAAAAATAGTATCCGGTCATAAATATAAAGTCTCATACGAAATAACTCCCTCAGAGAGCGGAAAATACTACACAAAGATAGGCAATCTTGATGGAGATGTGGAAATATGGCATAACATGATGGCAGACAATGGTCCTGATTTCAACAGCACATGGGATTGCATACAAATAAGCAAAGACGAAACAAAAAAAGTGGAACTCACCTTTACTGCAGATAAATCTATCGACGTTGCAGAATGGGCGTTTCATTTAGGTGGCAGTGGTCAGTATACAAATGGAGATTGTTTCCCTGTAGGAACAAAGATTCAGTTCGACAATATGTCCCTTGTTGATCTAACAAGCGATGAAAATGACTGGCCTGAAGTTGAACCTTATGAAAGAGCTAAGATACTGACCAATCAGGTCTGCTACTTCCCAAAAAGGAAAAAAAGAGCCACACTTCTCAGTGATTCTGACAAGGCTGTTAAGTTCGAGGTTATCGACACAAGCGGCAAAACTGTATATGAGGGTAAGAGTAAACCATTCGGTGAGGATAAGGACTCAGGCGACAAGGTACATGTTATCGACTTCACTGATCTAAAGAAAGAGGGAACTTTTCATATCGTTGCTGAGGACGGCGCGGAAAGTCGTGACTTCGCAGTATGTGGCTCTCAGCCTTATTCATTCATGCTCTACGACGCACTCAATTACTTTTATCAGAACCGCAGCGGAATCGAGATAGAAAGCGACTACATCTCCTCTGGTGACGCGGAAAAACTCGCACGCAAAGCAGGACACCCAGAGGATATTGCTGAAATTGAGCAGACATGGGGCTACAAGGGCAGCAGCGGAACTATCGATGTTACAGGCGGTTGGTACGACGCAGGCGACCACGGAAAATACGTGGTAAACGGAGGCTTTTCACTTTGGCTCATGCAGAACCAGTACGAAACCGCAGTGAAATACGGCTTTGAGAACGCTTATGCAGACGGAACCATGCTTCTTCCTGAAAACACCAATGGCATCCCTGACATCCTTGACGAAGCAAGGTGGGAAATGGAATGGATGCTTAAAATGTTAGTGGACAACGGAGATTACAAGGGCATGGCTTACCACAAGGCTCATGACGAAAAATGGACCGCGCTAGGAATAGCTCCCGCCGACGACGATATGAAGCGCATAGTGAAGCCTCCAACAACTGCGGCTACACTAAATCTCGCAGCCTGTGCAGCTCAGGCAAGCAGACTTTGGAAGGATATTGACAGTGATTTCGCAGAAAAATGTCTCGAAGCTGCCGAAAACGCCTTTGCTGCAGCTAAAAAGCACCCCAAAATGTACGCCCCTCTCGATGAATCTATTGGTGGCGGAGCTTATGGCGACACCGACGTTGACGATGAGTTCTGCTGGGCTGCTCTTGAGCTCTTCATCACAACAGGTAATGAGGATTACTACGACGAAGTAACAGAGAACAAATTCTTCCTTGATGTACCTCAGACTCTCGGTGGCGGTGAGAGCGTTGACACTGCAGGAAGCTTTGACTGGGGAAACACTGGTGCTCTTGCTACTCTTAGTGCATCTCTCAATCCCGAAAAATTCGACAAAGGCGATGTCGAAATAATTCACGAAGCTATTATTTCAGCGGCAGACCACTTTATCTCAATGGAGAACAATCAAGGCTACGGTCTCCCCTACGGACAAAGCACACTCAGCTACAATGACAGCGATCAAGGATACATATGGGGATCCAACTCATTCGTTGCCGACAATTCGATAGTTATGGCTTACGCTTATCTTCTTACCAATGAGGATCAATACCTGGACGGAGCTCTCGGCGGTATGGACTACCTACTCGGCAGAAATGCTATGGATTACTCATATGTTACTGGTTATGGTACTCACGCTATAGAATATCCACATCACCGTTACTGGGCACAGCAAATAGATGAGGCTTTCCCGAAAGCGCCTAATGGCGTTATGTGTGGCGGTCCAAATTCAGGTATGCAGGATCCATGGGTACAGGGTTCAGGCTGGAAAAAGGGCGAGATTGCACCACAAAAATGCTATCTTGATAATATCGAGGCATGGTCAGTAAACGAATGTACTATCAACTGGAATGCTTCTTTGGCTTGGCTTGCAGGATTTTCAGCACAAGAGTCTACAGATGACGGAATAAAAATAACTAAGCATTCAAATGGCAAAAAGACTGATACTGAAGAAAAAGTATCGGAAACAAAAAAGCCCAATAATACCGAAAAGACAACAACCAAGGCTCCTAAATCCGAAAAAGAGGATAATAAAGATAGCGACTCAAACGGCGTAGCAAAGACAGCTCTTATATCAGGCGCTGTTGTAATATGTCTTATCTCGCTGGAATTTTTCATCTACAAACTCCTCAAACTCCGCAAGAGTAAATAATTTATGCTGAGGAACTGTCCGAATAATAAAATCGAATTTCTTACCAAACAACCTTTCCATAACGGAAAGGTTGTTTGCATAAAGTAATATAAAAATATCTGACAGTTTTTTCCGTCTCAGAAATCATTTTTGAACACTTCAAGTATTCTGCTTGATACTACGTTTTTTGTACATAAGTATTACAACATTTTTTCATTCCAGATCATTAATTAACGTATTTTCAACTAGCATAGGTACGGCACATACTGCCAAAGTCAAACATATCACTATAATCAATGACAGCTAGAGGCAGTTTATAGGTATTGACTTTTTCCGACATTTATATTATAATGAAAGTATCTATGATACAGGAGTGTGTTAATTATAATGAGTAAAGGAAACGGCTTTTTCAGCAATCTGAAAAAGTCCACCAAAATAACCGTTGTTTCTTGTTGCTGTTTTATTGCACTTGCAGCAGCAATCCTTACTTTCTTTGTTTTTTTTCCCGTAACGCCTTCAGAAAAGGTAATATCTAGCTTCGGACGTGAAAAGATTGTCAAAGAAGACAATACCGTAACAACAGTAACTACAGCTATTACAACTACACTTAACGATATAAAGGTGGTAAAAGGTACACGTGCTACTACCACTGTTTCAAAGACTACAAGGACAAATTATACTATAAAAGTAACATCTGGCTCAAGATACTTTGTTGACCAGAGAATCCCCACAGGTGTTTACCCTAATGAGTACTTTGTTCCCACCACAAAGACAACTTCCTCGGCTCCCTCAGGTGGAAGTTCCACTGTAACTACAGGCTCAGGCAACAGTTCAGGTAATGGTTCAGCTTCAGGTGCGGGAACAGGCAATGAAACTCCAGTAGTAACTCCACCAGATAATGGTTCAAGCGGAGGCGATTCAGGAGCAGGCAATGAAACTCCTGTAGTTACTCCTCCGGATTCTGGATCAGGAACAGGGACTGAAACTCCAGTAGTAACTCCCCCAGACTCAGGCGCAGGTGGCGGTGCTGAAACAGGCGGTGAAACAGCAGCTCCTGCGGCAGCTGCGGAATAAGAATTAAACAGGCGTAAAGGAATTTGATAGTTTCTTTACGCCTGTTTCTGAATCGGTAATGAATGACCAAGAGGTGCTATATGAATACTGCTTTTACTGTTGTAATACCTGCATATAATGAAGAAAAATATATCGGTAAGTGTCTGCGTGCGGTAAGAAACGCAGCAAAATACGTTGCTCCTGACAATGTTGAAATAATAGTCGTCGCAAACCGATGTACCGACAGAACTGCCGACATAGCAAGGCGTTATGGCGCAAGAGTTATTACAAATGAAGATAGATGCATTGCAGCTGTACGAAACGCAGGAATTAAAGCTGCAAAAGGCAAAATAATCGTTACTATTGACGCAGACAGCAGAATGACAAAATATTCTCTTGCGGAGATAAGATCCAAACTTGAAAGTCGAAAATATGTAGGAGGCGGCACAAATCCGAAATTTGACAGAATGTCTCTTGGCATAGCCGCTTCTACACTGTATGTCGCATTAAATCTTATTCCTGTCATGCTAAAAAACGGAGGTTATCTTAGCGGAGCAATGTTCTGGTTTAACAGAAGTGACTTCGATGCCATAGGTGGTTTTGACGAAACACTTGTCAGCCTAGAAGATATGGACTTTGCCAAAAGGATGAAAGCTCACGGAAAGAAAAGCGGTAGAAAATACGGAACACTAAAAAAATCCTATGTTCTGACATCTTCAAGAAAGTTCGACGAATTCGGTGACTGGTATCTTATAAAGAATCGCCGGCTCACCAAACGTATTTTCACAGGCAAAGACAGACAGGCAGCCGACATGTTCTATTACAATGTAAGGTAAAAACTAAGGGCGTGACATTCAAATCACACCCTCTTTTTATTATCAGAAAACAGCTTTCTTTATCATATCCAGCTCTTCGAGAGAAATACAATTCGGTATATCCTCATACTTCATTATAGACAGAAGCTCGTCTATCTCTGCCCAGCATACCTCTGATACCTCAGATGACTGCAACGTGAGATCTTCAATATTAATACTCTCACGACAGATATATACAGCTACCAACTCGTTATCATGAATATCTCCCTTTGAGTACTCCGCCCTCTTCAAACCTATGAACTCGAGCTTGCTGCGTTCGATGTCAAGGCCAAGTTCTTCATGAACTTCTTTTAGCGCAGTGTAGCGAAACTCATCTCCCTGCGAAACATGGCCTGCAGCCGAAACATCGAAGCAATCCGGATTTATTTCCTTATTATGTGCGCGCTTCTGTAAAAGCACGAATACGCCCATATCACGGCGCTTTATCATCCATATATGCACCGTAGGGTGAAGTTCACCATCTCTGTGTACCAAAGAACGAGGCTTGCTCTCAGAGGTTATCCTCGCACGGTCATCTATTATATTCAGAAACTCATCAGAAATGAATTCAACATTCACATCCTTGTCGTTTTCAGCAGCTTCCGTAAATACCGCCTTAATTTCGTTTATGGTCTCATTAGGTAGATCCTCGTTGGAAATATATATCTTATACGAAACTGGAGAGACCTTATCGGCAACAGCTCCTGCAAGTGTGAATTTGTCTGTAATTTCATGGGATCCTAGTTTTTTTGCAATCTCCTCATAGAGCTTGTTCTCAGAGGCTAGTCTACTCAAAAAAATCTCAACATCTTCCATACTTATCTCCATTTATACATAATTCCCTTATATTGCCTTTATTCTGCGGTATTCATTATATACCCACAAAGCTAAAATGTCAAGTCCTTTTGCTAAATTCAGCAAAAATTAATTTAATTTCTCCTTTCATACCGTTTTTGGCTACTTGACATTTATTATTCAGTAATATATAATTATCACATCATTGTATCACAGGAGGATATGTATTTGAAGAACTACTACGAATATTGGGTTGTTTTTTCTGCTGAGTGTGATGCTTTTCATGAGTACGCATGCTATCATCTTGAAGAATTTAAAACTGAATTTGAAAACAAAAAAATCAGAAAGGTTATGTCAACATACGCAGATGGATTAGGAATTGTATCGCCGAGTAAGATGACAAAGTATATTATCAAGAATTACAGAAGCGGCAGAGTAATTAAAACTGTAAAACCGGGTCAATTATATGAAGTAGCATATTATGACAATGAGGATAATCCACTTGCTGTTGAAAGCTATTCTCAGCTTACGCCTGACGGAGGTTATACCAAAAGAAGTGAAACGAAATACTTTGTAAATTATGGTAATTCTGTCTGGACTGCATTGTTTTCTGAAAGAGGAATGATTTATAATGAACATTATAAAATAGTGTATGATAATAATCATAGATTAAAAGGCTTATATCAAATCAATGCAGGCAACTCGCTACAGGTAATGGCTGAAGAATATGATTACAGTGAAATCGAACAAGGTATTGTAACTTGCATTTTCACTGACTATGTTGGTAAAGCAAGCGGAACTTCAAAAGAT
>JAFZYX010000229.1 GCA_017616055.1 Ruminococcus sp. | reverse complement strand
TCAGATTCCGAAGGCTTTGCAGAGGCGATGTCCATGCCCTTGTATATCTGCATGGAATCGGCGGAGATCACCTCTCCGCCGTAAATCTTTGCAAGCTCAACGCCCAGCCAAGTCTTCCCCGAAGCTGTCGGTCCGACTACAGCAAGCACGAAGGGCTTTTTATTCTTTTCGTTCATCATCAACTACTCCAGACTGTATACGTTCTATCATCTCTGATGTCTCTCTACGTCTTAATATTCTTTTTCCTACAAGCACAAAAATAATCATAACAAGCAGTACAGCTCCTAATATCAGGAAAAACAGCAAATAATACGGCGGGCCCTTACTCACTTTACAGGCAAGGCTATCACCATTTGCCTGAATATAGTATACGGCAGGAGTGCCAAGCCATTCAAACTCGAATTTTGCCGTTTCTGTAACTCCAAGAACATTGCCGAACTTGTCGCAGTAAGCGACCTTTATCTTTCGAAAGTGATTGAAAAGCTCGTTATTCTCCACGTTCAAGGTAAAAATAACGCTTGAACGTTCCGAAATGTCTGCTTCATCAAAAACGGCGCAGTTGTGATACAGAAGCATACTTGTAAAACCGTCTTCAGCGTATTTTGCAAGTCCGCATTCACCATTGACTCCGAGAAGCTGTGCATTTTCATCGTTGAAATCAACGGCATACTTATCATGCCACCTTTCCTTTACAAGTATATCTGCAAAAGCAGTACCGTCAGGTGCGTTTTTGATCTCAATACTCTGTACCCTTGTATTTACATTATATGCAAAGGCAGAAGTTCCGCCGAACAAGCACATAATAATTGCAAAACAAACCGCGATAGATGACTTTACTGCTCGTTTCATGATTTTCTCCTTATGTTCTTCCGAACTGGTGAGAGATATTGCTTTTTGTCATGGTGAACATAACAGGTCTGCCATGAGGACAATGACGTATCTTTTCGTCAAAGTATACCTGTTCCGCAAGAGATTGAAGCTCGGCAATATCATTCTTATCGTTGCCCTTAATAGCCGATTTACATGCAACTGTGTGAAGCATATCGTCCAGCATATGCGACTGAGGATCGTGGCTGTACATACGCAGATTGTTGGCTATCTCTGATATTACATCTTCCATATTCAGTTCCATGATAAAGGTTGGAACCGCCGTAGCTACCACACATGGCTTCTCAGAGAAGTCAAATGTGAAACCTAAATCCGCAAGAAGCTCCTGATTTACCTCAAGGGCACTGAACTCGTCTCCTGTAAGAAGAACCTTCACTCCCGTGAGAAGCTGCTGGCTGTACTGACGACAATTGCGGCTTTTCAATCGCTCGAAAATGATGCGCTCATGAGCGGCGTGTTTGTCTATCATTATCATTGTATCTCCGTCAACCTCGGCAATTATATAAAGTCCGAAGAGTTCACCGATAACGCGAATTTTCGGTTTTTCTAACCATGCAGACTCCTGCTTTTCTTCCTCTTCAGGTTTCTGTACCGGAGTAGCAGCAAAAGACTGTTGTGTGATATAGCTAAAGCCCTCAACTTTCGAAGGTTCTTCGGTGACTTCTTCCCTTATAGGTTCGTGAATTATTTCTGGCTTGGATATCGTTTCAATGTTGGATGTTTTTTCAAGATTGGGAGCAGCTTCAAAAGCAGTCTCCTTCTGTTCAATTTCAGGAGTCACTGATTGCATTAACTTTGACTCATCATAGGCAGGACTTTGCTTTAAATTCGTAATTAAAGGCATTTCTTCAGCTAAAGAATTACGAGCAGCATGCACAGGAGCAATAGCCTCAGCAAGCTTCTTTTCAGTTTCCTCTATCTTTTCAACGGGAGTAAAAAGGAACTCCTGTTGCTTCATCTCCTCCTGCTCTGGAACAGCCTTCGTCCAGTCTGCATGAGGTTTGAGCTCGAATTCATATATGAGCCCATCCTTCATCATCGCATTCTTTATAGCAAAGTAAATTGCGTCAGACACCGACTTCTCATTAGTGAAACGAACCTCAGCTTTAGTTGGATGAATATTGACGTCCATTGCGTTTGGAGCAAGGTCTATAAGAAGCACACAGGCAGGAAATTTTCCTGTCATAATCATATTTGTGTAGGCATTCTCGAGAGCTGCCGAACACAATCTGGAACGAACATATCTGCCGTTAACGAAAAAATTCTGAAATGAACGGTTAGTTTTTGAGTAAAGGGGCTTTATTACAAAACCGCCAACATGAACGCCCTCGTATTCGTAGTCAACAGGCATAAGATCACGAGCAAAATCGCGTCCGTATACCGCATATATCGCCGAAAACAGTTCCCCATCACCGCTGGAATTAAACTCCGTGCGATTGTCACGGATGAATCTGAAAGCGATATCGGGATGAGACATGGCTATTTTTTGCAGAATAGTGCTCACCGCGTTTCCCTCAGTAACGTCCTTTTTCATAAACTTGCGCCTTGCAGGAACATTGTAGAAAAGGTCACGGATCAGCACTGTCGTACCATCCGGACAGCCGCTCTCTTCATGGGATTTCTCCATACTACCCTCAATATTGTAGAGGGTACCATAGAGTTGCTCACGCTGTTTGGTCATTATCTCCACACGCGAAACAGCTGCCACTGAAGCTAGAGCTTCTCCACGGAAACCTAGGGTAAGGATGTTTTCGAGATCCTCTTTTGCGCTTATCTTACTTGTGGCATGACGAAGAAAGGCTTTTGGAACGTCGTCAAATGACATTCCGCAGCCGTCGTCGGTAACGCGCATATAAGTAGTACCACCGTTCTTTATCTCAACAGTAATATGCCTTGCTCCCGAATCTATTGAGTTTTCCACTAGTTCCTTAATCACCGAGGATGGGCGTTCTATGACTTCTCCTGCAGCGATAAGCTCTGATATTTCCTTGCTTAGGACATTAATTGAAGGCATTTTTTACTTCCTTTCTGAATGGCACGCAGTTCAGACCAGCTTTACATCCTTTGGAGTTAGAATAACTCCACCGTATTCAATGTGCTCTGCGGTATAATTAGCTGTGTCCATTCGTCCGAACTGCTTCTCCGATACTATGGCAAATGGACAGGCAGATGGCGATGCACCTTCCCTTATATCCATTTCGGGAGCAATTCCCTCACCAAGCTCAAGTTCCGTCTGCATAGTTCGTGTCTTAGGCAGTATCCACAACTTCGATGCAATGGCTTTTAACTTGTCCACCGCCTCTTTTTTATAGGTATTTTTCTCCATGAGAACTTCATCTTCAGGAATTAGCAGCGAAAAAATATACTCTCCGCGTACAGGCGCTTCATTAGTGATAAAACCGCGAATTTCAGAAAAACCGCCATAATTGAAACACATTTGCTTGTAGTCATTGGAAACATCCTCATCATAACCAAGCTCATAGTCTTCCTCAAGCTTTTGCTGATTCCAGTTCATGATGTCCTCAATAGTATCAGAACGTCCTGTTCCGCTTTTGAATTCAAGCCCTGCATGTCTGATATAAGCAAGGAGCTCTTTCATATTGTCAAAATCCAGCTCTGCACGACTGAATTCCATTATCAAAGATAAATATGCAGGCATAATTACACCTCAATCAATAATATTTTTCACAGAATACCACAGGCTTTTCTCATTGAAGAGACTGTAGCATATCACTTAGAAGCTCACGGCATTCAGCATCCGAAAGCTCATCTATATTGGTCTTTTCCAGCATTTCCAGTGCTGCCTCACGTCCGAGACTTCCAAAGCTTATCTGTCCCGAATCCTCACGTATTGTCGCATTACGCTCCGTCGCATGTGCCTTTTCCATTTCCTCAAGAAGCTCTCTTGCGCGTGCGATTACCTTAGAAGGAAGCCCTGCTAACTTCGCAACGTCAACTCCGTAGCTCTCATCTACACCCCCGCGGACTATCTTTCGCAGGAATCGGATAGTTCCACCGTGTTTGTTCACAGCTATGCTATAGTTCTTCACGCCATCAAGCTCATTCTCGAGACCGATAAGCTCATGATAGTGAGTTGCAAAAAGGGTCTTGCAGCCAAGCTTCTTGGAACTGCATATGTACTCCGCAACTGCACGTGCTATACTAACGCCGTCAAAGGTCGAAGTTCCTCTTCCGACCTCGTCAAGAATGACAAGACTGTCGTGAGTAGCATTTTTAAGTATGTCAGATACCTCGCTCATTTCCACCATGAATGTTGACTGTCCTGCCGTAAGGTCATCAGAGGCACCAACACGGGTGAAAATCTTATCAACCACAGAAATCTTCGCGGAATCAGCTGGAACAAAGCTGCCTATCTGTGCCATAAGTACTATAAGCGCAGCTTGTCTCATATAAGTTGACTTACCCGACATATTTGGTCCTGTAATTATGGACATACGATCAGCTTTATTATCAATATACAGGTCATTCGGAACGAAAACCTCGTCTGTGAGCATTAGCTCCACAACAGGATGACGTCCTGCCTTTATATCTATTGAGCCGTCAATGGTAATATCAGGCTTTGTATACTGGTTTCGAAGTGCAACATTGGCAAAGGAACAAAGTACATCAACAGCCGCTACCGATGAGGCTGTTTTCTGCACTGCTTCAAGTTTGGTTGCCAGGAAATCGCGAACCTCGGAAAAAATATCCGCTTCAAGAGAAAGAGCCTTGTCCTTAGCGCCTAGAATAGCATTTTCTGCGTTTTTCAGTTCTTCTGTGATAAAGCGCTCTGCGTTTGCAAGAGTCTGCTTGCGTATCCATCCTTCGGGTATAAGGTCATAATAAGAACGTGTTACTTCGAGATAGTATCCGAAGACACGGTTGTATCCTATTTTAAGGTTCTTGATGCCTGTAGCTTCCTTTTCACGCTGCTCAATCTCATCTATTATTCCCTTTCCGTTGTTCATTATATGGCGGAGATCATCAAGTTCCTTGTTGAAGCCTTCTTTTATTACTCCACCATCTTTTACGGATATAGGCGGCTCGTCCATAATGGCGTTCTCTACAAGGTTCACAAGCTCATCAAGAGTGGATATCTCCCTGTTGTACTTTGCAAGAAGCTTTGAATCGGAAAGTTTTTCAAGCTCCTGCTTTACGGCTGGCAACTGCATAGCAGTTGCTGAAAGAGATTTCAGGTCACGCGGATTAGCACTCTTATACATGACCTTTGTCATAAGTCGTTCCAAATCGAAAACACGATCGAGAAGCGCTGAAAGATCGGTTAGAACCACACTTTTTTTGTAAAGAGCTTCAACAGCATCAAGACGTTCAATTATTCTTGCAGGACTTTTCAGTGGTTGTTCTATCCAGTTTTTGAGAAGTCGGCGTCCCATTGATGTCTTTGTGGAGTCAAGCACCCAAAGAAGAGAGCCTTTTTTCTCTTTACTGCGAAGAGTTTCCGTAAGCTCGAGATTTCGCCTTGCGTTGAGATCGAGTCCCATGAAGGAATCGCCGTTTAAAAGCTCTATTGCAGTAAATCTCGACACCGATGACTTCTGCGTGTCGTTTATGTAATCAAAAAGTCCGCATACTGCCGCACAGTCCGCTCCATCCTCGCTTATGCCAAGCTCTGTAACAGAATCAACATTGAATACTGCTGCTGCCATATCCCTTCGCTCGGATGGAGTAAAACATATGTTATCGCGAAGAGTTACTGCGCAGGCAAGGCGGACCTTAATAAACTCAGCTGCTGCTTTCAGAGCAAAAAAACTCTGAGGGAAAATTATCTCCGCAGGACGACAGCGTGAAAGCTCGTTAATAACGCCTGCCTCTAAGTCCTTCCCCTCAAAATAACTGAGTGCAGCCTCACCTGTCGAAATATCAGCAGAAGCCACACCGCAGGCCTTTTTCTCTTCGTCGTAGTAGATACTGCAAATGTAGTTATTACTGCCGTCATCAAGCATACTGCTCTCT
This sequence comes from Ruminococcus sp., assembly GCA_017616055.1. Classification (GTDB taxonomy): domain Bacteria; phylum Bacillota; class Clostridia; order Oscillospirales; family Ruminococcaceae; genus Ruminococcus. The sequence goes on along the minus strand of JAFZYX010000229.1, from coordinate 3,522 downwards.
GTCAACGTACCGGGTGTAACTACACGGATAACGTCGCGGACAACTATTCCCTTGGTCTCAGCCGGATCGGTGAGCTGCTCGCATACAGCTACCTTGAAGCCCATATCTATGAGCCTTTTTATGTACATATCCGCCGCATGATATGGGATTCCGCACATAGGAGCACGTTCCTCAAGACCGCAGTCCCTGCCAGTAAGGGTAAGTTCAAGCGCTTTTGAAACTACTACAGCGTCGTCAAAAAACATCTCATAGAAGTCGCCGAGACGAAAGAACAGAACACAGTCCTGATACTTGTCCTTGACCTCGAAGTATTGCTGCATCATGGGGGATATTTTACTTCTGTCGATTTCCATTGGTATGATACTCCTTTTTTTCAGACTTATACACTGAGCGCGTAAATGATAGTAATTGCCAGCAGTATTTTCGTTGAGACCTTAAGCTACGGTGCCATATCGCTGAGCCAGGTATTTATGCCGTTCCTGTGTGCTCAGCTCACCAGTGTGCTGCAGTTTTCGTCCTTAATGTTATATTTCACCGCTCCCCAGAACGAATCATATATGCCCAATTATTATTAATAATATTATTGCAATAATCCCCACGATCAATGATATTATCTCTTTTTTTGTGCTCTTTTTTTACATTTTTTTACTTCTTCTTTTGTAATATCAATGATCGGGACATGATAATACCGCATCCATCTGACCATTTCATACCGGCCTTCGCATATAATCGAAATTTTAATCAGTTCTTTTTCACCGGACATTATTTTCAAGTCTTCCAAATCGTTGATTATCAGCCTGAGATCATCGCTGTAGTGATATACTTTGCCCTTTATTTCGAAAGTGCCGTTCACAAATTCCACTAACGCCTTTTTGGTATTTAAATATGAATAACTCAGATAAAGTAAACACAAAACAAACATAATGACCGCAAAGCCGAAAATGTATTTGTCAAACTGATCATTAACAAGCATATACACTATGGCAAATACCGAAAACACCATAAACATGATAGTTGAAAAATTGTTTATTTTCATTTCCTCCACCGACTGCTTCAGAACAAATTTCTTTGGAGGAGGCTGAAAAAACTCATCCGGTACATCTAAATTAATTTTCGTAAATCTGCCAAGCGATTCATGAACTCATAATAATGTTCATCTTCTTTTTTCATAAATCATCAGTGACAGCCCCCGCAGGTCGCACAGCTTCCCGTGCAGCCGGATTCTGGTATCTGGCAGGTGTCGGGATCCTCACCATTAGCACACATACTGATTATCTGCTGCATATTAGATACAAGCTTTTCAAGAGCCTGCTGAGCGCCAGAAAATACAATCATCTTCGGATTTTTCATAACTTTCTGATAGACTGCTTTCAGTTCAGAGTCAAGAGCCTTAATCTCATCAGAATCGGGCTCTTCTGTACTCATTGCTGTTCCAAGATTGATACGGAGATCTTCAAAGTGAGCTATATCTTCCTGAAGCTCCTTGTCCTCGTCGTTAGCCTGCTTTGCAAGCATATATGCAATGTATCTGTCATCCTGCTGAAGAGCCTTTCCCAGCTCTCTTGTCATTTCCATAATATCCATTTCTATATTCTCCTCTTTCTAATTATTTACAATCAATCCGTTGATGTGAACATTACCCCAAACAAATTATCCTATATAATCGAGGTAAAGTCCTTCTTTCTCTTCTGAATTGCCGTTTCCATAATAAATCCATGACTTGATCTCTCCGTCTGCGCTGAAGTTATTCGCTGCTACAAATTCCATATATTTTACGCCCTTTTCATCAAGAACTGTATCATATGATGGAGTCTTGTCGTCGAGAGTAAAATCATAATGATCTTTTGACACTAATGTGCCGTTTTCCCATTCGTAATACATAATGCTTGCTGCACCCATGTGTCCCCAGAGGATAACAAAATCTCCAGTATTCTCATCATAGCAGAAAGCGGTATGTCCACCGCCGAATAAACCTAAGTCTTTCAGCTCGCATTCCTCGTCATATCTGTAAATATGTATCTGATAATCAGCTTCGCAGGTACCGTATTTAAGTATCAGCTCAGGTATACCATCATTGTCAAGATCACGCAATGCATATTCTATACTTGCCGAACCTTCGTTTTTTTCTGATGTTTCGTCGAAAATGCGGCGTATCTCACTCTGATAAACGGCAGGATACATATCCATACGTCCTCCTGCAGAAACCATTCCGTCCGGTTCTTTGGTCGTGACTGGTTCTGTCGCTGTGTTTTCTGAAGTTACAGCAGCATCCTCGCCTGAGTCCGTTGTTGTTTCAGTTTTTCCCGTTGTCACCTCATCCGTGAAAGTATCAGTCACGGGCGGCTTCGTAGTCGCAACAGGTCTAACGGAGTTACTTTTATTATCTGTATTTTTGCAGCTTGCTAGCATTACTGCTGAAAGGCACATTACTGCTATGAGCTTTTTCATTTGTCTGTGTTCCCTTCTGTTATTTTTCCAGTTACTGCCCAGTTCATTGAGCCAGTTATCTCAACGTCAACAAACTGCCCGATAAGTGAACTGTCTCCCTCGAATTCAACTATTATAAACTCACTGCTCTTTCCAGTCAGCCACCCAGATTTTTTCTTTGAAACGTCATCCACAAGAACTCGCATATTTCTACCGATAAACCGCTTATAATGTTCCGTAGATATTTCACGCTGTACTTCGAGAAGTTCCCTCATTCGCCTGCCCTTTTCCTCTTCGGAAGTCCTGTCAGGCATTTCCGCCGCTTTTGTTCCCGAGCGTTTTGAGTATATAAAAGAATAGATATTGTCGTATTTTACCTTTTTCACTATGTCCAGAGTTGCGTGGAAGTCCTCATCGGTTTCATCCGGGAATCCCACGATAAGATCAGTGGTAAGTGAAAAATCCGGGTCGCGGCTACGTATATTTTCAACTATTGTAAGATAATCCTCAACTGTATATCGTCGGTTCATCCGGGCAAGCACTTCCGTACTGCCACTCTGAACAGGAAGATGAAGATGCTTAGCCACTTTTTCGCATTCGAATATGGCATCTATAAGCTCCCTTGAAGCATCCTTCGGGTGAGAGGACATAAAACGTATCCAGAAATCGCCCTCTATACCATTCAGTTCACGGAGAAGCTGTGGAAAACTCATTTCTCCGCCTAAATCCTTGCCATAAGAGTTTACGTTCTGTCCAAGGAGCATTATCTCCTTATATCCATCGTTCACTAGCTGCCTTACCTCGGCAACAATATCTATGGGACGGCGGCTTCTCTCACGTCCACGTACATACGGCACTATGCAGTAAGTACAGAAGTTGTTGCAGCCGAACATTATAGGCACTGAAGCCTTAAAGCTGCTGCTTCTCACCTGTTCTGCGGCTTCGGAGAAATCATCGTATTCCGTTATATCAGCCTCAAATGGAGCTCCTTTAAGAGTATCGAGGATGAGTCTAGGCAGAGCGCTGAGTGCTGAAGTTCCCACAACGAAATCAACCTGTGGGTAAGACTTCTTTATCTTCTCTGCCACATGGCTC
>JAFZYX010000228.1 GCA_017616055.1 Ruminococcus sp. | reverse complement strand
AGGACATCACACCACTATAAAAAGTTATGCACGGTTATGTGAAATATGCGCATGATAGTGCACGATGAAATCGCTTCTACCGACTTTAATTCGGATAACAGGAGCGATTTTCTTTTGCTCAGCGACAAGAAAAGAATGATAATCAATATGCAGGGCCGTCCGTTTGACTCTGTTGATGAGATGGATCAAAGGTATCCTGTCAGATATTGCCAGCATACATCGGTTGACAATTGACCATGCAGTTGAGAGAAGAAAAGAAAATGACTAAGAGGATAAGAGACATGCTGTCACAGGGCGACTATGCGAATGTCCTTGAGACTGCTTTCGAGAAGTATAACGTCGATCAGCTGAAGATGTTCAGATACGCAAGTCATGACATTCTGAACTAACTGAAACTGCGTATAAATCAAAAGTGACGCCTTGCACAAACTGCGTGTACGTCAAAGATTATGGAAGACTTATATTGCGCACTCTGAATTGCAGTGGTAGAATTGGGTTGGACGGAGGGATATATATATGGTCTTTCAAAGAAAAATATACGATAAGCTAAAGTCTTGGAAAGCTCAGTCAAAGGGCAATGATGCCCTTTTGATTGAAGGAGCACGTCGTGTCGGTAAATCGACGATTGTTGAAGAGTTTGCCAAGAACGAATATGACAGCTATCTGATTATCGATTTTGCAAGAGCGTCAGAAGATGTGAAGAACTATTTTGTTAAGTTCAACAATGACTTTGATACTCTGTTTATGATGTTGCAGAGCGTATATGGCGTGAAACTCATCAAAAGAAAGAGTCTTATTGTTTTTGATGAGGTACAGCGTTTCCCTACTGCACGTGAACTGATCAAATATCTGGTCGCAGATGGTCGATATGACTATATCGAAACGGGTTCTCTCATATCAATTAGAGAGAACGTGAAAGATATTGTAATTCCATCAGAGGAAACCCCGATAAAAATGTATCCTATGGATTTTGAGGAGTTTTGTATTGCCCTTGGTGAGGAAATGCTGATCTCCTACATCAGACAGTGCTTTTCGGACGTAAAACCTCTGGAAAGAGGTCTGCATGAGAAAGCGATGCAGCTGTTCAGAGAATATATGCTGGTTGGAGGCATGCCACAGGCCGTGGCTGCTTACATCGAATCGCACAAGGATTTTGGCGCAGTTGATGTGGTGAAGAGAAGGATCCTTACGCTGTATCGCGAGGATATTATGAAGATCAAGGCGCAATACCGCTCCAGGGTTATTGCTCTCTACGATATGATTCCGTCCATGTTGTCAAAGCATGAGAAACGTGTCGTGTTCAGTGATGTGACCAAGGGAACCTATGCTGAACAGTATGCGGAGACATTCTTCTGGCTGACGGACAGTATGATCGTGAATGAATGCAGAAGAACAGATGATCCCAATATTGCACCGAACCTGAATGCTTCGGAAACATATATTAAGTGCTATATGTGCGATACCGGTCTGCTCGTCAGCCATGCCTTCAATGAAAATGAGTTGCTTGAGAATGATGTGTATAAGCAGATACTTACCGACAAGCTTTCACTGAATGAAGGCATGCTGTATGAAAACATCATTGCGCAGATGCTGACGGCTCTTGGACACAAGCTTTTCTTCTATACCAGATACAGCGAAGAAAAGCATCGGAATGATATAGAGATCGATTTTCTGCTCTCTAACAACAGCAAGATCAAGTACAGAATTTATCCTGTGGAAGTGAAGTCCGGAAAGAAATATACAACGAAATCTCTGACTCATTTCAAAGAGACGTATAAGGCGCGGATAGGTGGCGCATACATCATTCATCCTAAGAATGTTTTTGTAAAGGATGATATTGTATGTATCCCGCCTTACATGACGATCTGTCTGTAACAAATACGCTGCAAAAACTGTCAATTCGCGAGCAGTCACTGTGGTTATCTGTGACTGCTTTTCTGTACGCTTTTTGCATAACTAAACGCAACTTTTTCACTGCCCTAACCTTATATTATTAGCAGGGTTGCTGTCAAATTATTGGGACTTTTCGGTATGACATTTGTACGACAGAAAGTTTACAATTAGCCCTAATCTTAAGCGTTTCGAGGTT
>JAFZYX010000227.1 GCA_017616055.1 Ruminococcus sp. | reverse complement strand
CAAGCAGCGGTATACCTTTCCGTTACGTGATTCTTCAGCCTTAACAGAGAATGTAGGTGTAGTTGCACCACCTGAGTTCTGGTTAGCCCATGAACTTCCCTTCTTAAGCTGCCACTGATAGGTTAAGCCCTCTCCTTCAGCAGCAACTGTAAACTTTGCAGTAGAGCCAACAACAGCTGTTAAGTCTGTAGGCTGCTGTGAGATATTGATCGAAGGTTCCTTGATAGTAATAGATACTTCGTTAGTTACCTCACTATTACCATACTTGTCTGTAATAAGACAGCGATAGACCTTTCCGTTACGTGATGCATCAGCTTTAACGGAGAATGTATCTGTTTTTGCACCGCCAGAATTCTGGTCAGCCCAGCTCTTACCTTTCTTCAACTGCCACTGATAACTAAGTCCATCACCTTCAGCATCTACATGGAATATTGCAGTTGAACCTTCTAAGCCGACATAATCTGTTGGCTGGTTAACTATCTCAACAACTGGATCAGTAATAAAAAGGCCAACTTCATTGGTCTGTACTGAACTACCGTTTTTATCTGTCAATATGCAACGATAGTACGTATCAGCCTTTGACTCATCTATCATAAACGAAAGATGAGGAGTTTTTGCGCTTTGCAAAGTAAGGTTAACCCAGCTATCATCTATTTTTAGCTGCCACTGATATTTTAAACCTTCGCCATCAGCATCAACAAAGTACTTTGCTGTAGTTCCGATTGCGCCGCCATAGTGAAATGGCTGCATGTTAATCTTTATATCACAATAATGGATTTCAAAAACCATGAAGCCATATTCAAAATACTCAGAAAACGCTTTACTTCCATTATAGTAAGGCTCAATAGAGCAAAGGACATAACTTACCTTACCGAATTCAGTGTCTATCACATTAAGGTTTGAAGTGTTAATTGCTAACTGCTTTCCCTCACCTAAACGTTCATAATCACTAAAGTAATCGGCTATATCAACTGATTCTCCCATACTAATAAGATAATCTTTGCTAGGCTTAGAAGAAAGCTTATACCAAGTAAATTTGTACTCAAAGTTTTCAGGCATATCAGTCGTGATAAAGGCACCATCTTCTCCAAAAAACTTACCGTCCTTAGGCAATGTAACAGTATCGCCCGATTTAGCGGTAACAACAGAATTACACTCCGTAGAAACCTGAAGCATATAGTACAGAGAGTGATCCAGAACCTTCACATAAGTCTTGTTACCCTGAGTAAAAGTAACAGCGCACACGAGATCAGTCTGGAGATTAATACAATTATCATCAGCAGCATTAACATAGGGTTCACCAATTGCCTGCAGGAAAGCTTCACTCATCGAGATTTCATTGGTGTTATAACCATTTAAAATAGTGTAATACTTTTTATCTAAATCGAATTTTCCTGTATATTCCTTAGTAGGATCTTTCTTATACCACTGATAGCTAATAGCAATACCAGGATCATCAACATAAGCGTTTACTTCGTAGATGGGATGTCCAAAATCATAAGCATTATGATAAATGACGCAATAGCCAGAATCCTCACGAGCATGGCACTTTGACGAAAGTTCAGACTCGAATCCGGTTACTTCAAATTGCTTAACAAAAGATAGAGTTTCGCCACAATAAGTAGCACTAATATCGCAATTAACCCAACCAGTGTTAAAGTCACCATCATAAGGATCACAACCTTCAAAGTATGTGCCTGAATGGAATACATAATCATCATCAAGTACATCTGTTAATGTGAGTGTTACAGAAGATCCTGTATAATTCAAGCCTTCATCAAGATCGCACCACTCGTACGTAATATCGCTGAAATTATCCAATCCTATAGAAGATTTAAGTCTAACTGAAAGATCAAACTGACCGCCTAAGTAAGCATTGACATGATCATAATCAGTCTCTACGTACAAAACTTTATCTGCAAGTCTAACGTAATACTGTTCACCTGGTTGAAAATTCAATCTGTAGGTCTGTCCTGCTTCAAAAAAGTAGGTGGAACGTTCAGCGTTACGCACTACCTCTTCCAAACCAAAAACAGCAGCACTGGCATGATCATAATAATAAGAATACATTTCATCATCTTCTGAAGCCTTGATGTAAGCATCAACATAAGTAGAACCTTCAATCAGGTAATAACCGGTGCGCTCAGGCTTATACAGGAAAATGTCATCATTACTCCTCGGGATATTGTAAAAATAGCTCGAGTGAATGTACGTAGTGTCAGCAGATACATCTTTAGAATTAATGTTCAGATAAGAAATCACGAACGTTAACGAAAGAACGATGCTGACAATTGTCCTAAATAGTTTTTTCATCTTAATCCTCCCCTATTGATATAAATTCCGGGCATTTGATATCAATTACCAAATGCAATAAACCAAATTAATTTTACATTATTGGGAAAACTGGTCAATTATCGTAAAAAACAATTAGGATTGGCCTTTTTTAGTAAGTAGCAATAAAAACGGGGCCGAAGCAATGCTTCAACCCCGCGAAAACTAGACGTTTTTAAAAGCTTATGCAGTTTCTTCTGCAGGTTCTTCGACCGGAGCTTCAGCCGGCGGATCAGCAGGTGCTTCTACAGGAGCAGGTGCCTGTGTTGCAGAATCTGCAGATGCTTCATTAACAGTCTCAGGATCTGGTTCTGTTACTGTGTCGGCAACTGCATCATCAGCTACAGCAGGAGCAGCGGATTTGACAGCAGGAACAGCGGATGGCATTTCATACCAAACAGTAACTTTGACTTCATTAGTCACTGCCTGTTCGCCGTTTACATCTGTAATCACGCAGCGATAAGTCTTGCCGTTCTTTGATAAGTCGCACTTGCCAAGCGAAAGCCAATTTGTAGTAGCACCACCCGAATGCAAATCTGACCATGAACTACCCTTCTTAAGCTGCCACTGATATGTTAAGCCTTCACCCTCAGCCTCGACTATGAATCCGACAGAACCGCCTTCTGTAGTCGATGCATCAGTCGGCTGCTTGGTAATAGTGATGGAATTGGAGGGTTCCTTAACAGTAAGAGTAACAGAGTTTGTCGCTATCTGCTCACCTTCTGCGTTAGTGATAAGACAGCGATATGTCTTTCCATTACGTGAAAGATCAGCATTTACAGAGAATGTTGGTGTTGTAGCACCACCGGAATTCTGGTTAGACCATGAACTGCCTTTCTTGAGCTGCCACTGATAT